>CAZDKN010000038.1:0-6419 GCA_964506065.1 uncultured Saccharimonas sp. (SeqCode)
TTACCACCGGTTGATCAAACGGGATGTGCCAACCTTGCAGTTTGGCATTCTCTTGGCGGTTGAGCTGACTCGCCAGCAACAACTCAAACAATTCCTCAAAACCCAACCTTTCACGCGCCCTTTCAAGGTCTTCACTTGAAGTTGGAAAATGCATCGCGAGATACGCATCCCCTCTGCTGAATAGTTTTTCAGACGCCACAATGCTTTCTGGCAACGTCTCAGGTAACATCGCAATCACTGGACGAAGTTCCGACAAAATCTTACGGACCAATGTAGTTTTAAGCCCTTTGATCGAGCGGTATATCGGAAGCAGTCTGTCTGTTTGAACAGGCATGTCACTCACCTTTTCTGCACTTGGATTTGTCAGTTGGTAACGGTTGTAATTGAACTCGAACTCACCCGAAAAGAAAAACTCTTCGCCAGGTTTTAATTGTGTTGCGCGGTAGGGTTGATTAAACCAAACTGCCTGTAGCTTACCTGTGCTATCCGCAAGCGTGGCTGTTGTTATACGTAGTCCACGGCGAACAGGACGTGTCATGATTGATTCGCAGCGCGCCTTAATCGTAGCTTTGCCTGGTGCAATGTCAGCAATTGTCGTTATATGAGAGAAATCTTCGTGAGCGCGCGGTAGAAACATTACCAAGTCGCCAACCGTACGAATACCAGCAGCCGCAAACTGCTCGCCAGTTTTTGCTCCCACACCTTTTACGTTCTCCAGCGGAGATGAAAGATTCATAGTTTTAGTGTAGCAAGACTACTGCGTAACGCCCAGAATACCCTCAAGTGCGAACGCTGTATCTTCCCACTTCTCGACTTCAATACTATCAATACCGAGAGCCTTTACAGGGTAGTCGTTACCGCCTTCTTGCAACTTGTCACCGAAAAACAAGATATCATCCGTGCCGATGTTCAATTCGTCCATTAATTTCTGGATACCGTATGCTTTATCAATACCAATACGCGTCACGTCAACACTGGTAGTACCACCCAAACGAACCTCAAGCTCTGGCAAACGTTCCGCAATAACATCACGCAACTTTAGCTTTGTTTTGGCATTCTTTTCGGCCCAGGCGTATTTGACGTCAGGAGGCGCTTGCTGACCCAATACCGAATAGGTTATTTGGCTATTCCGATCTTCGATAAGTTCCCCATATGGTTCATCCACCCACAATCCTGCTTCTTTTGCTGATTGCTCAAGCACTTCTACAATGTGTTTCTTCTGTTCTGGGGTTAGGTCTTCGGCATATTGCAATTTCCACGTTTCGTTCGTTACGTCGTATCGATAGTATCGAGTCCCACAGGTAGGCATCAGGTGCAGGTGTGATAGCTGTTCTGGGCTAGCGTCAATGCGGTCAATAATCTGCATATGGAATTGCTCGATTTTACCGCCTGAGATAACACATACATGGTAGTGATCCAGTAGCTTTGTGAACAGTTCTGCCATTCGGTCAGAAATAATTGATTTTGAAATTGCTAATGTGTCGTCGAGGTCAAATGCGATAAGTTTTTTAGTCATAACAATTATTATACCAGCCGTTTATCGAACAAGCACAAAATTATTTTTGCCTTTTTTAACAAGCGAGAGTGACTCTACGACACTATCTTCGGCTACCTTCTCGCCACTGAGCGATATAGCACCACTTTCTATAAGACGTTTTGCTTCGCCGTTACTACTGGCCACGCCAGCCGTGACAAGTATGTCGACGAGACTTTTGCCAACTGATGCTTGTGGAATTTCGGCTGCTAGTACTTCGACATCAGCAGCGTCCAAGTCAGAAAAAGCCAGGTTGCCAAACAGTACATCCGTCACACGTTTGACGCTGTCCGTACGTTCCTGTCCATGAACAATAACAGTCACAGCCTCTGCGAGTCGTTTTTGAGCAGCGCGCGCCCCTGGGTCTTGTGCAACCTGAGCTTCAAGTTGTTCAATTTCTTCTTTACTTAGCAATGTATATATACGCAACAGTTCGCCGACACTTTCGTCATCGACGTTAAGCCAGAATTGGTAAAACGCATACGCACTCGTCTTGCTAGCGTCTAGCCAAACCGCACCACCCTCGGACTTGCCAAACTTAGCACCAGTCGCCTTGTTTATAACAAGTGGTGTCGAATATACGTGAGCTTCTTTGCCATCAAGCCGACGAATCAGATCGACACCAGCCACAGAGTTTCCCCACTGGTCAGCGCCGCACAGTTGCAGACTAACTCCATACTCACGGTTTAGATGGACGAAGTCATACCCTTGGATAAGCGAGTAGCTAAACTCAGCGTAACTAATGCCAGACCCTTCGCTGCCCAGCCGTGACTGCACAAAGTCGCGACCTAACATCTGGGACAGCGGAACATTTTTGCCGACATTCCTCAAAAAATCTATGTAATTGATATCCTTAAACCAGTCGTAATTGTCGACAACAGTAAAGTCTTTACCTGCAAACACAGTTTTGTATTGGTTAGCAATAGCCTGTTTATTACGTGCAATGTCGTCCAGCGTTAGCAAATTACGTTCGTCCTTCTTGCCGTCAGGATCGCCGATCATACCTGTTGCGCCACCTACTAATAAATAGGCTTTGTGTCCGTAATCAATAAAGTGCCGCACTAACATTGCAGCTGCCAAGTTACCAATTGTCATACTGTCACTACTAGGGTCAACGCCAAAGTAAAAAGAGATAGGTTCACCGTCGAGTGCAGTTATGTCTTTGTATGTTGTCTGGTTAGTAAAACCACGCCAAGCAAGTTCTTCCGAAAGCGTCATTATTGTCCCCTTATCTGTTATCTCCTGATAGTATAGCAATAATTAGTCCTTTGCGCACAACAATTAATGCTATAATGGGGTGTAATGCTGCTTATGGGAAAAGATATATACCGTGGTTAAAAAATCTTCACACTCACGCAAACTCAGCGTGTACTCTAACTTATCTCACGCTCGTAAGACTAAAAAGGACGCTGCTGCACGTAAACGCGCCCAGTACTTAGCTACTCTTCCTAAACACCCAGTTAAGCGACTGTTGTACCGTCTGCACCCAAAGCGCTTCTGGGGATACTGGTTTAGCAAACGCGGTGGATTAATGGCTCTTAAAATTACTGGTATAGGCATCCTGCTATTACTGCTGCTCGTCGGTGGACTGTTTGCTTATTTCCGAAAAGACCTCGACGCAATCCGCCCTGAAGAACTTGCCAAACGAGTACAAACAACCGTTACAAAATACTATGACCGCAACGATGAATTGTTATGGGAAGATAAGGGCGACGGCAATTACAAACTTGTCGTCGAAAGCGATGAGCTCAGTAATTATCTAAAAGACGCTACGATAGCTATTGAAGACCAAGACTTTTACAGCCACAGCGGGGTAAGTATTAGCGGTCTCACGCGTGCATTCTTTAATAACTTGACTGGTGATAGTACTCAGGGTGGCTCTACCCTTACGCAACAGCTCGTCAAGCAGGTTTTCTTTGCAGACGAAGCGAGCGATCGAGGCCTCACCGGTATACCGCGCAAAATAAAGGAGCTCATTCTATCGGTTGAAGTCGAGCGCATGTATGATAAAGACCAAATCTTGACCCTCTACCTTAACGAGTCGCCATACGGTGGACGTCGTAACGGCGCTGAATCTGGTGCACAAACATACTTCGGCAAAACCGCCAAAGACCTCACTCTTGCCGAAGCCGCACTTCTTGCTGCAATACCTCAAAACCCGTCTGTATACGATCCATATAACACCCTCGGCCATAAAGGACTTATCGCTCGCCAACACGTGGTCTTGGACAATATGGCCAACCAAGGTATGGTGACCAGAGCTGAAGCCGACGAAGCAAAGAAGTTTCCAATCATAGACAGTTTGCAACCTGAATCAACTCAATACGCAGGTATTAAGGCTCCTCACTTTGTCCAGATGGTACGCAGTCAGTTAGAACAAGAACTCGGCAAAGCAACTGTCGGACGCGGTGGACTCACCGTCAAGACAACTCTAGACTATCGCATTCAGCAGAAACTTGAAGAAGCAATGACCACCATGTTCAATTCATCGACACCAAACTCTGCAGGATTTAGTAATGCTGCTGCAACGGTCGCTGATTCACAAACAGGTCAAATTATTGCACTCATGGGCAGCCGTGACTTTACTTATGAAGGCTACGGACAGGATAATGCAGCAACGGCATATATCCAACCAGGATCGACCGTAAAGCCTTTCGTCTATGCACAATTGTTCCAGCAAAAACCTGCAGGACAAGCAAACTACGGAAGCGGAACCGTCTTAAAGGACGAAAATATCGACTCGATTTACGGCGGCAAACTTCAAAACGCCGACAGGTCATTCAAGGGCGATCTTCCTATTCGTATCAGTCTTGCAACCTCGCGTAACATCCCTGCCGTCAAGGCAATGGTCATCAACGAAACAGCCGAAAAAGGATCGACGCTTGAGACAATCCACGCGCTAGGTGCAGATAGTTATTGTACTCAGGGCACAGAAACTCAAGTTGGATACGCAGCTGCTATCGGTGGCTGTGGCATCAGGCAAGTCGACCTAGTAAATGCCTATACTGCTCTTGCTCGTGGTGGTGTCTACAAAGATCAAGCTTCTGTACTCGAGGTAAAGAATAACTCTGGTGAGGTACTCAAGTCATGGACTGACGAGGTCGGAGAAAAGATACTTGACCCACAATCGGCATATATTATTAGCGACATTCTCACCGATCGTAACGCTCGCGCATCATTTGCCAATACTACCGCTATGAACATTCCTGGTGTCAAAACTGCAACCAAGACAGGTACTTCAGACAAGGATGGCAAAGCCAAAGACCTTTGGATGATGAGCTACAGCCCAGCTCTTACTATGGGTGTCTGGCTAGGTAACTCGGACACTACGATTTTACGACAAGGTAACTCGACATTGCCTGGACCAATTATCCAGACGGTGATGGAGTACGCTCACAAGACCGTGTACGCAGGCGACGGGCGATGGAAAAGTGGCGACTGGTTCACTCAACCCGCAGGCCTCCAGCGAGTTGGTAACGAGCTTTATCCATCGTGGTGGAATAAAAACCAAGGACAGACAAACGCAAAATTGGTCTTTGACAAACTATCCAAATACAAAGCAACTGCTTGTACACCAGAGGGCGCCAAGATTGAGTTGGATGTAGTAAAGTCCATCGATCCTGTAACAAAGAAAGATATATACTCAAGTGTTCCTGACGGCTACGATGCATCGAAAGACGATGATAAACACAACTGTACTGATGTAGTGCCGTCTATCACAGCGAGTAATATTACCTCATCAGGAGGCCCGGGTACGTACACTATATCTGTTACCGTTACACCAGGAACATTCAGTGTCACAGGAGTCACAATTACCGTAGGTTCTACCCAACTGACAGCGACAGGCTCTGGTACGACGTACACGGCTAACTACACCGCTACTTCAACAGGTATACAAAACGTAACAGCAACAGCAACGGACAGCGGGTTCTATACAGGCACAAGTCCTGTCAAACCTATGTCGTTTATTGAACAACCCTAGTTTATTGGTTGTTCAACATATTAATTAAATCAGCCTCGCTTTGTGCTGACGTACGAAACTTCTTCTTTGCAGCTTTCTCTTGCTGTGACGATTGCGGCCGAGTCGTCGTTTGCGTACGCTTTGCTAGTCGTTGGTCGTTACGATCACTATGAAATGTTGCCGGAGGAGTTACTGCTGGTACAATTGATGGCGTTTTCTTTTGACGCGGCGCTGGTTTACTTTTTGGGGCAATCGAGTCTTTTGGCTGTTCGATAGTTGACGTTGGTTTGGCAAACATCATCTTGCCTGCAGCTGTTTGTAAACTACGAATAAATTCAATTTCGACGGTCTTGCCTATGAGTTTGTTGGCGTGTTCGACTACGACCATCGTGCCATCAGGAAGGTGTCCGACTGCTTGATGATTATCTTGTCCTTTTTGCGTTAGTTCGAGCAATATTTTTTCGCCCGGCAAATAAGCCATACGTAGGCTCATCGCAAGATCGTTAACGTTCAGGACTATAATTCCTTGTGTCTGTGCAACCTTATTGAGGTTGTAGTCGATTGTGCACACAACACCTCTATATTGTTTTGCAAGTTTCAGCAAGCGCTCGTCAACACCTTCTTCGGCTTTGCTACCGTCTTGAAAGATCTCAACCTTTACGTCTGGCATGGCCTGTAGTTCTGATACGATATCGAGTCCGTGACGAGCCCTACTGCGCTTTTCTGTATCGCCACTGTCTGCCAAGTATTGTAGTTCGCCAATTACGCTGCGTGGCACAAACAACGTGTCGCTGCCAATAAATCCGTTCTTAGCAATCGCAATAATACGTCCGTCAATGAGCACAGACGTATCGACAAAAATCGGTCGGCCTGCTTTTTTGTTAATTTGTTTTTTGTTATTTGATACAACCAAATAAGTTGCTT
>CAZDKN010000039.1:0-1564 GCA_964506065.1 uncultured Saccharimonas sp. (SeqCode)
GAATTTGTTGCAGGCGTTTGTTGCGAAGGGATCGTGCGATGTATGTGTGTATTGGTGTCAGCGCTAGCTGTGCCATTTTGGCTCCACGTCGCAGCAACGTTGATTTAATAAAGTCTTGCGGGCGTTCAAAATTACTATAAAGAAAATGCTCAAGCGATAGTTTGTAAACGGTGTCGCTGTCTGCAACGTAACCTTTGAGCCATGTCCCAGCGCCTGGCTCAATAGCGTCGAAAGTTGCAGCGTCTTTCGTGAGGTTACTGGTGATAGTAATAGGCATGTTGTTTTCAAAAAAAACCTTGTAGGCAGGGGATAGTCGCTTAAGGTCAAGAAGTGACGATACTTTATGACCAAGTAGTTGAAAGTAGTGCTCAAACACTTCAGGCATCAAGTACCACGAGGGTCCTGTGTCGAATGTGAAGCCGTCCTTTTTGAGTACACCTGCTCTTCCACCCGCCATATCAGACGCTTCGTATATATGGACGTCGTAACCTGCAGCAGCCATCAGGTTTGCAGTGGCTAAGCCGCCAATACCTGCGCCAATGATGATAGCCTTTTGCTTACGCACGTTTACCAACCTGACCGAGCGCAGTTGTAGCAAAAAGCAAAGATTTATGAATGTTGTTGATGCGAATTCGTTTACGTTTGATTGAACTTGCGGGCGTTTGCTCTAGGCGTTCAAGTAACTTCGAGTAGTACGATAAACTCGTAAGTACTGCGACGCGTGAGGACTTCGGTAGGCGAACCAACGACGTCGTTGCGTTATTTATGTCGCGTCGGATATCTTTTGTGATGGCATTTTTGTGCGAGTCGGTAAATGTATCAAAGCTTGTTTTTGGAAAGTATGTTCGACCAAGTTTTTGGTAGTCGCTAGCAAAATCTCGTAGGAAGTTAATCTTTTGGTAGGCGGCTCCAAGTGCTCTAGCACCCGCCTCTAGTGACGCGTAAGCACGACTATCGTTGTCGCAAAAGACGCGGAGGCACATTAGCCCAATAACTTCTGCTGAACCGTAGATATATGTTTTGTACAGTTGCTGGTCGTAATGTTGGGGCTTCAAATCAAGCTTCATGCTTTTAAAAAAAGGAGTGACAATGGTTTTTGTGATACCGTACTTCTTTGAGGTTTTTGCAAAGGCATGAAGAATAGGGTTAGTACTGTAGCCGCGTTTCATGGCAGCATATGTTGCGAGTTCGAATTCACTCAAAAGTGCCAGTTTGTCCGAACCCTCATATGTATCAACAATTTCATCTGCAACTCGAACCATGCCATAAATTGCGTAAATGTGTCGGCGAAGTTCAGGTGCAAACAAGCGACTACTCATTCCAAATGAAGTCGAATACGCCAATGTCAGGCTGCGACTTGCCCTGTACGAAAAACTATTATAATCTTCCATTAGAACTCACGTTTAGTTGACTGATCAATTAGTTTTTCAAACTGTTCATTGAAGGTTTTAGGCAACGATAACGATCGTAGCGCTGTCCGCGCAGCAAGTGTGTGATGCTCGATCTGTTGTTCTGTATCACGACGTGCGCCAGTCGCTGTCATTAGTTCTCGCACGGCATCAAC
>CAZDKN010000039.1:1664-6288 GCA_964506065.1 uncultured Saccharimonas sp. (SeqCode)
GCCAGTCGCTGTCATTAGTTCTCGCACGGCATCAACTTGATCTTCTGTGGCATCGTGTTTACCAAAATGAGCCAAGAACACAGGCAGCTGTTCGGGGGTAAGTTGCTTGACTGTGGCTTCGACCAAGTAGGTCCGTTTGCCCTCGCGAATGTCGCCAGTGTTGGATTTGCCAGTTTTTTCTTCATCACCAAAAACACCCAACAAGTCGTCTGTTAGTTGATAGGCAATACCCAGGTTAACAGCTAATTTTTTGAGGATATCTAACTCGGCTTTAGTGGCCTTGGCAAGAGATGCACCTGTGATAAATGGACCGACAAAAGAATAACTAGCTGTTTTAAAGTGTGCGACCTTGAGCGAATCGATTGAGCCGATTGGCCTAAAGGCTGACTCAGTGTCAAGTAATTCACCGCCCACGACGTCAAAAATACTTTGGTACATGATGCGTTGGGCGAGTATTTTTTGGTCATCTGGCACCGAACTTGTAGCGATAAGGTTGTATGCGCTCGTAATCATCAAGTCGCCTGCCATGATCGCAGCGCTGTTGGCGTAGTGCGTCCGATCAGTGTCGCTTGATACAAACGGTCCATAAATGTTTTCGTATCGCCCACTAATGTTGTCGACACCATATCGTATAGTGTCGCGATCAATAATATCGTCATGAATTAGCATACTAAAGTGTAGTAGCTCGTGTGCGCACGCAATAGGAGTAACAGCATCAACGTTTGTCCCACCAAACGCAGAGTATGCCAGCATGACAATTTTGGGACGAATGCGCTTTCCGCCCGATGAATGGAGCGCGTATAAATTCTTCCACAACGTTTCATAGTGTACGTCGATAGTACGAGAGTGAGCGATAGACGATTCAAAAAAGTCGACTAACGTTTGATCGATCAACGTATTCACATCGCTTTTGCTCGCAGACGGCGGATTCATTACGTATTATTATACCCTGTTACGCTCTAATAAAAATAGCCCGTCGTAATGACGAGCTATTTTAGGTTGGTAGGGGGTAATTAATTACCAGCTACGTTGACGGAATGAATCACCGCCACCGTTACCACCACGGTCGTTGCCACCGCCGAAGTCACGACGAGGTCGATCTTCCTTTGGACGTGCTAGGCCAACGCTAATCGCGCGGCCGTCAAGTTCTTTACCATCAAGCTGGTCGACTGCTTTTTGGTTGTTTGCTTCGTCTGCAAATTCTACAAAGCCGAAGCCTTTTGAACGACCGCTATCGCGGTCAGTGATTACTCGTGCGCTTGTAACTTCACCGATTTGCTCAAAAAAAGCTTTCAGTGTGTCGTCAGTAGTAGCGTATGCTAAGCTACCGATAAATAGGTTTTGTGCCATGTTGTTGTACTCTTTTCTTCTTATCTGATACTTATTATCGTCAGATCGACCGCTCTAGCGATTGTGCGAAGAAGAGAGTTTACCAAAGAGGTAAGCGCCCGCCTTTTGCCTTGAATACGCGTGTGCTTCTGAACGTTATTATTTAAGCATACTACCGTAATAATAGCTAGTGTAAGCACAATGACAGTGTGCTGCTTCGGGTCCTGTCATCCCGGTTTGGCTCATCGGACGCCGCCCGATAGTGCTGTTATTATGCTTGTGTTTTAGTAATATATACGCGATAATATGTATCAGAGCTGGTGCGCCAAAGGGGTAACCTTTTGCGCTTAACATAAAAACAAACACAAAAAAGTGCCCCGGGTGGGCGCGCAACAGCCGCATAAAATGCTCGTTTCTGGAAACAGGGACGAGTATTTGCTATACTCTTCGTAGTAAGGGGCTATAGCTCAGTTGATTAGAGTGCTTCCATGGCATGGAAGAAGTCGAGGGTTTGAGTCCCTCTAGCTCCACCACGAAATTTAATTGGAGATGATGATGGCCGAAAACGAGGCAGACCTTAGGCGAATTCAGGAATTTTGGGATGGTCCTCGACGTACTCCCGAGCCTGTCGAAGATGAACACAGTATGGCCGTAGTTGCCCCAGAAACTGATTCTCCTCAACAAGATACTGCCAGGGCAGCACGAGACTTAGCCAAGACTGCAGACAACAGTTTAAAATGGGGCTGGGACTAGTAATCAGTTAACTGTGTAACTAACAGAGGTTCTTTGTTATACTGAACTACATAATGAAGCGTTACAACCCGTCCGAAATTGAACCAAAATGGCAAAAAACCTGGGAAGACCAACAGGTCAATGTTGTTGTCGCAGATCCTGACAAACAAAAAATCTACGTATCAGGCATGTTCCCATACCCTAGCGGTGCTGGAATGCATACGGGACATGCATTCAGCTATTCAATTGTCGATGCGATTGCGCGTTTCCACCGTCAACATGGCCGCAACGTCCTAAACCCGATGGGTTGGGACACTTTTGGTCTACCCGCTGAAAATTACGCTATCAAGACCGGTACAGCTCCTGCTGTTGTGACTGCACAAAATATCGCCAATTTCAAAAAACAGTTCAAACGCATGGGTGTCAGTATCGACTGGTCGCGCGAGATTAATACCAGCGATCCCGAGTATTATCGCTGGACTCAATGGGTATTCACAAAGCTATTTGAGCGCGGCTTGGCGTATCAAAAAGAGAGCATGCAGTGGTGGTGTCCTGTCGATAAGACAGTACTCGCGAACGAACAAGTTGAGGGCGGTCATTGTTGGCGTTGTGGTAGTGTTGTCGAGAAAAAGTCGATGAAGCAATGGTTTTTCAAAATTACCGACTACGCCGAGTCACTACTAGAAGAAATCCCAGACCTCGATTGGCCACAAAAAATTAAGACTGCCCAAACTAACTGGATCGGCAAGTCCCAAGGTGCTGAAATTGAATTCAAGATTGAAAATAATGAAGATGTCATTACCGTCTTTTCAACTCGTCCAGATACGTTGTTTGGCGCGACCTTTGTTGTATTAGCGCCTGAGCATGCCTTCGTGAAACAGTTGGCGACGAACGAGTTTAAAGAGTCGGTTGAAAACTATGTCAGTGCGGCAGTCAAAAAATCCGAAATCGAACGCATGAACGATACGCGTGAAAAAACAGGTGTCTTTACAGGATCGTACGCGATCAATCCAGCCAGTGGCGAAAAAGTGCCTATTTGGGTTGCTGACTATGTGCTTGCAGGGTATGGCACGGGCGCAATTATGGCAGTGCCCGCGCATGACGAGCGTGACTTTGCCTTTGCCGAAAAGTATAGCCTACCGATTGTGGAAGTTATAGAAAAACCCGAAAGCGACAGCGAAGTTGGTATTTATCACGGCGAAGGACTACTAGTTAACTCGGGACGATTTGATGGTGTGTCGTCGAGCGACGCCCGCGAAGCAATCGTTGCGTGGTTGGAACAACAGGGAACGGGCCACAGTCAGATTACCTACAAAATGCGCGACTGGTTAATTAGTCGCCAGCGCTACTGGGGCGCACCTATTCCAATTATTCACTGTGATGAACACGGTGCCGTGGCGGTTCCCGAAGACCAATTACCGGTTGTTCTGCCTGAGATTGAAGACTATGCACCAAAGGGTGATGGTTTGTCGGCATTGGCGCGAGCGGATGAGTGGGTTAATACAACGTGTCCGACCTGTGGCAAGCCTGCGAAGCGTGAAACAGATACACTAGACGGCTATGCGTGTAGTAGTTGGTACTTGTTACGCTACGGCGACCCCAAGAATGCCGATCAGGCGTGGGACCCAGACACGATCAACTACTGGAACCCGGTTGATTATTACATCGGTGGTGATCACGCGGTCGCACACCTACTGTACGTTCGTTTCTGGACACATGTATTTAACGAAATGGGGCTGACTAACTTTAAAGAACCCGTCAAAAAACTGATTTACCACGGTTATATTAATGCCGAAGACGGTCGCAAGATGAGCAAATCCCTAGGCAATGTGATCGATCCGCTAGACGTAATCGACCAAGGATATGGGGCTGACGCACTCCGTACGTACGTGCTGTTTATGGGCCCAATTGAACTCGATGCCGCCTGGAGTTCAAAAGGAATTGCCGGCGTGTATCGCTTCCTTAATCGTGTGTGGGTGCTAACGCAAGAATACCTAGAGTCTGATAAAAAGTTTACGGGTAACGACGCAGCTGTGACACGTGCGCAACATAAAACAATTCGTCGCGTAACAGACGACTTTAATCGCATGAGCTTTAACACAGCTATTTCTGCGCTCATGGAGTATACGAATGAACTCTATAAATTGAAAGTGGATGGGTTTTCGGACACTGTTTGGCGTGATGCGCTGAGCGCACTTGTCCAGTTAATCTCACCATTCGCGCCACACATGAGTGAAGAGCTAAATAAAGAACTCGGCAGCGATATTCTCGTGCAAAACACCCCATGGCCTGTCTGGGACGACAGTTTAATTGTTGACGAGACAATTACTATAATCGTTCAAGTAAACGGCAAGTTACGCGCAAAATTAACTGTCGCCAAAGATATTACAGAAGACGAAGTGAAGTCGCTCGCGCTCGCAGAGGAGAATGTAAAGGCATTTGTTGGCAACGAAAAACCGACCAAGGTCATTTACGTCCCTGGTCGGCTAGTGAATATTGTCGTTTAAGCTACTACTCAGTCTACTGGTCGACTCTTTCGGTTGAGTCTACACCTTGCTCATTT
>CAZDKN010000040.1:0-6216 GCA_964506065.1 uncultured Saccharimonas sp. (SeqCode)
GCGTTACACGGGTCATCTCTTTCAACTGATCCGATGTTGATTGACTGATGACTGTCTTTGGCGACGAGGTTGCTGTTTGTTTAAACTCACCGTCTGGCTCCACCGTTCCCGCTATAACCGTCGGCTTGTAGTATTTGCCACCGTTAACAATTGACGAAAAGGCGCTAGCAACTTGGATCATTGTGACATTCATTCCCTGTCCAAACGACATATTCGAATAGCGGACAGCGTTACCTTCCAGCTCTTCTGGAGATATCACAGTACCCGCCGCTTCACCGCTTAGTTCAATACCTGTATACTTCCCCAATCCAAACTTATTTACAAAAAAGTCGTACATTATATCGCGGGCTTGTCGGGTAATGCTCTCGCCGTCGCCCAAACGTTGTGCAATTGTGACAGTACTCGTATTGAGCGACCAGTCTAAGCCGTGCTGGAACGTAATTGTACCGAGCTGTCCTTTACTCGCATTCGTTATCACGCGGTCTTCGACAGTAATGTAGTCTGTATTCACGTATGTTGATTGCGGCGTGACTACACCCTTTTCTATACCTGCCGATAATGTAAGAGTTTTGATAACTGAAGCAGGTTCATAAGGAACACTTATAATTGCATTATTAAAGAGTGCTGCATCCTCTACCTTGTTAAATTGAGCAGGGTCATATGATGGCAAGTTTGCCATCGCCATAACCTTGCCACTCTGCGGATCCATCACGACAACGCTTCCGTGAGTCGCTCCTGTACGCTCAAGTCCCGCCGCGAGTGCTTGCTGAGCATACGATTGCACGTTCCTGTCAATCGTCAGAACAATATCTTCTCCATCAATCGCGGGTATCTCAACGTTTCGATCACCGATAGTCAGCGGAATATTACTAACGTCAGTGACCGTCTTTAACAGACCGTCAGTCCCTTTGAGTCGTTCGTTAAACGCCCCCTCAATGCCATACTTGCCATTGCCCTCGAAGTCGACAAAGCCCAATGTCTGCGCTGCGAGTGAGCCTTCAGGATACACTCGCTGGCTTTCTGCCTGGAAGCTTACGCCACTTAGGCCTTCTTCTTTAATTTTATCGGCCTGCGTGCGAGTTAGTTTTGTCGCGAGTATTTGATAGCGTGTGTCTTTTTTGTCCAAAAGAGCCTTTAAGTCAGATCGAGCGTTCCCCCCCGCAATGCGACGAATAACCTCTATAATCTTATCGTCATCCTTAGTGGTAAGCGGATCGGCAAAAACAGTATAGACCGTTTCGTTCATAACGAGCTGCGTAGGAGTGTTACCGTCGAGCGCATAAATCAACCCGCGCTTGGACGGTATAACGAACGGTTTAATTTGTTCGTTATCAGCAAGGTTCGCGTAATAGTCGTGTTGAATGATTTGTAAGTAAAAAAGACGGATAACGAATATCCCCGTGATAGCAAAAATCAGACCTGCAAGTATCCGTGACCGACTACCTTTTTGCAGTTCTAATTTCATGGCTTTATTCGCGGACGTACTGCGTACTAGATGGTGATTCAAGAGTACTAGCGACACTACTGTTCTTGACGGTTTCAAGAGCGGTAAGGCGTGCATTCTCAATTTCTAGATCAGTCTTTTTTGTATTCAAATCAGCGATTTGGCTGTCGATTTTTTGTGATTCATAGTCGTAGCTTGTAGCTCGTGTTGCTTGAGTCAGGTAAATCAAGCCTAACACTGTAATCATCAAAGCAACAAGTACCGTATGTGCGACGGGACCGAGCTTGACTGCTGATACGAAAGCAACCGTGTTTTGATTGCGCGACCAGTTTTGCTGGCGACGACTATTAAATTCTGAAGTGCGTTGGTAATAAGACATGTGGTGATTTTCTTTTTTATTTTTATGTTTTGGCGCTTCGCTACCTTTTCAGGCAGCGAAGCATATTTTTTTGTTACTTTACGCGAACTGTGACAATTTGTGGCACGTCCGTGTATTGTACAGGAATGTGAATTGGCATGGTGTTTTGCCCCTTCTTTCTGTTTATTTTTTCACTGCGGCTCGTAACTTACTGCTACGTGCACGCGGATTGTGAACATCATTAATTGACCCGTGGATTGGTTTCTTAGTTAGTGGGGCAAGTTCTGCCTCTAGTCCTGCTTCAAACTGTTCTTTAAAGTACTGTTTGACCAGGCGATCTTCTAAACTATGAAAGCTGATAATGCCGACTCGCCCGCCAGGTTTTAACAGGCGGGACAGAAGCGGCAAGATGTCTTCGACTTGCTTTAGCTCGTCGTTGACAGCAATCCGGAGTGCTTGAAAGGTACGTGTGGCAGGGTGTGTCTTTTTCCACTTGCCACGATATGTTTGTTTGATTAAGTTCGCGAGTTCTTCAGTTGTAGAAAGTGGTCGGCTGCCGACAATCGCTTGTGCAATTGTACGGGCAAACCCAATCGGCTCTTCACCGTACTGGGTAATGATACGCGTTAGTTCATCGCTCGAGGCGGTGTTAACAAGCGTTTCTGCGCTGACGCCTTGACGACGATCCATGCGCATATCCAGTCTGCCACTATTTGTAAAAGAAAACCCTCGTTCACTCTGATCGAGTTGTGGTGACGACACCCCCAAATCAATCAATACGATGTTAAACTGCTTCCCTTCTTTGATGAGCTGTTTGGCAGCTGACACAAAGTCGGTATGCATAAGTGTCACGCCTTGATCCGAAAATGATTTCAAACGCGTTATCGCGTAATCATCACGATCGACCAAAACCGATTCACTATAGTTTTCGGTGATTGCCAAGAATTCGCGTGCATGTCCACCGTACCCTGCCGTTAAGTCGAGATAATTCTCGCCTTTTCTTGGAGTAAGTGTCGTGAGCGTTGATTCTAACAAGACCGGAACATGTAATGCGAGCGACTCCGTAAAGTCACTTGATTGTGGTGGATGTTCTTTGATACTCATAACCCCTAGTATACGCATCACTTGATGCTTTTGGTACTTTCCCGAAAAGAACCTGTGAGAGCCGGACAATTTACATCGCTAAAACGTGAAATTGACCGCGCGGAGTTGGTTCTTTGAAGGAAGGTACCAAAAGCGAGTAATGGACACTTGGGATTTCGAGATCACCTAACCGATAGCAAGGCTGTTTGTTTTTATCTGTGTTTGTTTTGTATAAGCGTCCGAACAATTTAGGGGGTTACGATGTAACTCAAATCCTTCAATTATTCGGTTGAGAGACTTATGTGTGGTTTCCCCACAAAACAAGTTTTGCGGAGGCCCCGTGTGAGGTGGAGTTTTTTGGGAGGTGTGTTTTTGAGTAAGGTGCGCGACATTTTTTAATGTGGTGCCGAATTCCACGCCTTACTACCAGATAGTTGATCTCGAGAGTGTTTCTTTGTTTATCTACAACTAATTGTTAAAGAACTGCAACAAACATTAACCTATACGTCGCCAGCCATGATGCGAAAATACGCGCCAGCCCTGACGGCAACCAATTCGTGGTCAATCCCTGCATAGTCGAGCAAGTGCTGTTCAAAGCTTACTCGACCCTGTTTTTGGTCAAGTGTCGCCTCAGTCTTGCCCAAACGAAACTGTACGTTCAGATCGGCTACTTTCTCGTCGAGAATATTGCCTTCTCCGATCAGTGCTGTTTCTACTTCCCTATCCCAAACGGTCTTTGGGTATAGGTGCAAGTATTGGCCAAACCCGCGAGTAATGACAACGCCACTTTCAAATTCGGCTCTCAGTTCGGACGGTATGGTTAACCGACGCTTGTCGTCGAGCTTCCGCTGAAAATAATCTACGCTGGCCATCTTTTTCTCCGCGGCTTATCTGTTGGTTATTTTAATGTTAGTGGTTGTTTGTTTTGTTGGTGGTGTGAGCCACTGCTTGCCACTGGCTTCACTATACTACCCACAATTACCCACTACAACCCCCATTTTTGACATAATCTAATAGAGATATCCTAGTTATTCACAGTTCTGTGGATAAGTATAAGTAGTAACAGATGTAGCTATCTTGTAAAATACGCGTTTTATCTATTGTTCAAAAGACTACGAAAGTGCTTCGTGTACCGCGACTTCCGTCAAACCTCGGACAATGTGGACATTACTTGGCACTTCACCCTGTTGCGCAGGTAATAAAACACCTGAAATCGGCTGCACCCAATAGCCGCGAGCTTCAATAGGTAACCCGCTAAATGCAATTGCCTTGTCGTCAAGCAACACGACATGCTTTGCACTCACACCGTTAGGATTCAGTACTTCAGGAATCAAAAAAGTTTTGTCCGGTTGCTGCCAACTAGCAACTACCTCGGCCTTGCGTTTATGATCAGTAATCAATGCTGGGACATGTTGCACACCACTCGCTTTGATTTTGATGGATTGCCACCTCGTGTCGCCGTACGACACGATTCCAAATGGTATGCTAGCGTGCTCTAAAGCCTCAAGCAGCTCTCTTGCGCCAGCCGATAAGATATCCTGCGTCGATGCCCTTTCAACAAATTTTTCAAAAAAGTCGGATAATTCAGACTCTGTAAGCAGTTTGCTAAGTGCACCAACTTGGTCAAACGAAACACCTTGATCCTCAACAGCATTTCGTGCCTTGAGTAGTTCGTCAGCATCCAGTTGCGCATACTCACCTGCAAGTTGATAAAATATAACGTCTAGTTTTGGCGTGTCTGACAAGCAGCGGTCAAAATCAATCGCATAAAAGCTGTCGACGACCTGTGTCATCGCTTCGCACCGTATGATTCGTATAGCTCGATCAATGCATTTGCTGTGGCGTCCGAATCATGTCGAATGAGCGTCCGATGAGCACCGATAGGATCGGTTTTGTTAATATTTTTCCAGGGACTCCCTGCAACCAAATCCGCACCAGCAGCAATATATGGCGCACTGTGTAGCTTTTCTCGATCAAACTCTACCCGTAACTCGCCTTCTTTGGCATACTTGCTCATCAAATCATCGCTCGGCTGTTCGGTATTGAACAAAACACCGTCCAGAAAAGCGCCTCCTGCTAGTCGTTCGATTTCTTCGACAAAATCGCTCACCGTGTACCCGTCTGTTTGTCCTGGCTTGGTCACTAGATTACTGACGTACACGCAAAATGCATCGGTTTTTCTTAGCGCGTCGCCCACGCCTGGCACAATCAACGCTGGCGCAATACTGCCATATAAGTTACCCGGTGCAATCACCACCATGTCAGCTTGCGTAATCGCCGCTAAAGCTTTCGGATTTGCCTCAGCGTCTGGTTCTAGCCACATTTTTGGACGTGCTTTTTTGAAGTCTGTATCTGTTATACGAAATTCACCCCGTATCACGTCGCCGTTATCATTCTCCATGGCAAGATGCACATTCGTGAGCGTGATAGGTTCGACCGTACCAACAATGTTCAGAACGTCACTAGCAAGCTCGACTCCTTCGGCAAAGTTGCCCGTCATTTTTTCTAGTGCAGCGAGGAACAAATTGCCGAACGCATGACCTTTTAGACTACCTTCGTCGAATCGATAATTGAATAGATCGCGTACACGAGGTTCACGAGACAACGCGACTAAACACTGTCGAATATCACCAGGCGGCAGTACGCCAAGTTCGTCACGTAGCTGTCCAGTGCTTGACCCATCGTCAGCCATATTTACTAGTGCTGCAATTTGCGATGTATGTTCTTTTAGCGACGACAACAAAGTGAAGCTTCCAGTGCCCCCACCGATGACGGCAATCTTGATATCTCGCTTTGTGAATGGTTCTTCCATAACTTCTATACTATACCCCACGTATGTTTTTTATAACACGCCCAAACCACTTGGCGCTCGGCCTGAGTGATCGTTTCCCGGTACGATAGTCGACTGCAGCAAGACCAAACCGAGGCCATTTACCAAACGCCCACTCAAAATTATCGATAAGACTCCAGTGCAGGTATCCTTCTACTTTTACCCCGTTCTCCATAGCCTTTTGAATTGCTATGATCGTCTGAGTGATCCACCACTTTCGATCTTGATCACGCTCGTCAGCCAAACCGTTCTCTGTAATAATGATTGGCTTTTTGTACTTTTGATAAAGTCGCTCTAGTGCGTATTGGATATCGCTAGGAGCCATGTCCCACTGCAGATCACTTAATTTTTTTTCTGGGTTATGAATACGATACCCGTAGTGTCTAAAAGACATGTAATAATTTACACCCAAAAAATCACAATGGCGAATTATTTTCTTTAACAAATAATCGTCCGCAATATACTGAGAAAATCCAGCGCTCAGACGACTAATGACCGCAT
>CAZDKN010000041.1:0-6094 GCA_964506065.1 uncultured Saccharimonas sp. (SeqCode)
CCATGGCTCAACCATACTCGTCAGGTTTGCGAGTTGTTTGCTTTTTTCCTGAGCGACTTGGGGGTTATTCCAGATTTCAGATGTAGCGAGCTCACTCTCAAGCTCGTCGATTGTTTTTTGCTTATCCTCAACAGCCAAGCGAACAAAAGCCGCTTCAAGCTGCGACGACAGATGATTGATTCGCTTTAATAGAGGTTGCATTGACCCTATTGTAGCATTTTTACAGCCCAGTCTTGAGCTGGGTAGGTCTGCATGTAGTCAAATGTTGATGCTGGAACAATGAACGGCAGTGCTTCGTAACCACCTTTTTCTTGTGCCTTGTGATACGCCACGCGTAGTTCTTCAACCTCACCGATGCATTCAAAAGGCTTGGGGACACCATCAATGCCGAGCAAGCCTTTGAACGTTTCTGTTAGTGTCGATTTGCTAAATAAATCTTGGTTGTTAAATAGTGTCTTCAGTTCGTTACTGGGTAAGAATGGCGCAAACAACAGATACGAGTTTGCACACTTAGGACAATTCCCGCACCACTTCAGAGTAGTGTTATCATTGCCTTGTCCGTAATTGGCAACGTTACACGAGCTAAATTGATGTCCATACTTTTCCCACGCATGCTCAACAAATAGTTCGGCAACTCGCAGTTCGCTATAGCTTCGAAGCGGCGAACCAATATTAATATTCGACGCAATATAACGATGGACATAATCTGCAAAAGCAGTCTCTGCCGTCCACGTTTTTGACCATTGGTGAGTCACCGCCAAATCACCAATATGCGCGTCTGGTTCTTCACCTTCGTGCGCAATTGATACGACGATATCACTCTTACCTAGCAATATCGCCTGAACCACTGCCAGACTTTGAACAATATATGTGATCGGAACATGTCCGTTTTTACCACCTTTTGCTTTTGCCACGCGGAGTCCTTCGTGATCTATGACTCGTAGTGATGTCATGACTGGCTCTGTAAAGCTATCGAGTACAGTTGGATGTTTAGAGGTGCTTGTCACATACCACGGCGTAAACTCTCTGTTCTTCTGACCAAGAAGCGACGCAACAAGTAGCGAATCTTTTCCGCCACTTTGCAACGCTAACACGCCAGACCCTTGGTATATGTGTTCTCCGCCCGTAACCTCACCGCTCCTTTTAAAACGAGCAAGATCCTGTCGAGTCAGGTCATTTTCAAACGCAAACTGACCAAGTCCCTCTTGGTAGACTCGATCAAAAAACTCAACCTGCCACTCGTCTAGCGGAACTTCAACCAGTACATCGGTCGAAGGAAAAGACTTATAATATGACGTCCCTATGAGTAAGAAAGCGAGTATAAGCGCAGGCTCAAGCACAGACGTATCGTAGTTTTCTGCTATCTCAAATGTAACGGTTTCCTCAAATACCTGCCCGTCTTCAAATCCATAGCGAAAATGGGCTGTTTGTGTTTGTTCGTTAAATTCATACGACCGAAAAACAAATCGATTCATAATTTATTAACCACATTTCTAAATTGATCGCCGCGATCATAAAAATCTTTGAACATATCAAAGCTCGCCGTTCCAGGACTCAGCACCACCACGTCGCCCGGCTGAGCCGTATCAGCAGCATAGCGTACTATTTCGTCCATTGTCTGTGCATCCAAAACGGTCACTTTGCTTGTTACTCCTGCCGCCGCGAACTGCTGAGCAAGTTTGTGACGAATCTCTCCGATAAGTACAATTTCTTTAATATTTGGTTGTTCACGAATGGTATTAACCAGAACAGAAAAGTCGTTCGCTTTATCGGTGCCACCAATAATAAGTACTTCAGGCTGCGTGAACGACCTGATCGCCGCAACTGCAGCGGGCGGCGCTGAGGAGAAGCTGTCGTTATAGTAGTCTACTTCTTTGAATTTGCGAACGTACTCTAATCTGTGTGGCAAACCTTTAAAGTTACGAAGACCGTCTTCTATCGCGTTAATCGAAATACCATGAAAGCGCGCAACCGACAACGCAGCACAGGCGTTTTCAACGTTATGCGCACCAATCAATTGCAGTAGGTCTGTTGGGCAAATAACTTCGCCTTTCTGCTGGAACTCGCCGTCGCGCTCATACACGCCCCCGTCTTCAGCAACACCATACCGCTGGATACTACCTTCTGGTACTGATGTTGCAATCTGTCTGGAGTAGTGGTTTGTTGGATGATAGATACATATATCACCGTCTCTTTGGTGGCGACGAATTGCACCCTTGGCGTTGACGTAGTCATCCATGTCGGTATGTACATTCAAGTGATCAGGTTCGATTAACCCAACAACTGCTGTATGAGGTGACCGCTCCAAATCCCACAATTGGAAGCTTGATAGCTCGAAAACAACGATATCCTCACTGCCGATTTCTGACAAAACATTGATCGCGGAGATTCCGATGTTACCAACCAGCCAGACTTTTTTGCCAGATGCCTCAAATATGGCAGCAATTAAACTCGATATCGTTCCTTTGCCTTTGGTCCCCGTCACGCCGATAATATCAGCTGGGCACTTTTCAAAAAATTCATTAGTTGCTGACCAGATCTTGCCGTCGGTTTTTATCTTGTACGGAGCAAGCCCAGCCGTCCGTATAACAAGATCGAAACCTTGCAACCGCTCAAACACACCGTCACCAAGCATTGTTGGAACGTCCGCCGGCAGCGTCCGCGATGGAACCTCTTGTTCGTCGACTATTGTAATTTCATGGCCACCCTGAGCAGCCCAGTACTTATAGTTTTCTTCACCCTCAAGCCCGTACCCTGCGATCGCAATCTTCATGACTCTATTCTACCTGGGTTCGAATAATGTTGCTAACTTATCGCCTAGTTCGACGATTTCTTGCTTTTCACCACTACTAACCGCAGCGAGTACCCAAGTATTTTCATTAATAAAACCGCGTGCTGTCGTGACCATACGATCGAGTGTAACGTTTTTAATCATTTGCGGCACTGCTTCATAATCTTTGATGAAATCATCTGCGAAGTAACGACCCGTATAGAAGCTGCTGATTTGCGAGACTGTTTGAGCCCCCATTTGATAGCGCCCGAGAGCAAACGACTTAGCAGCCTCAATCTCACTGTCGGTAATCTTGCCGTCTAACACACAGCCTATTTCTCGACGGATAATGTCAAATAGCTCGCCTGCTGTTTCGTGATTGACCTGACCATAGATATCCCAACTGCTATCGTAATACCCCGCGCCTGCGTGCGCGCTTACATTATACGCAAGCCCTTTTTGCCTGGCTGCACCAAAAATACGTGAGTACATTGTACCGGTCAGAATGTGGTTTAGATAATGCATGGCGTCCAACTCCTCGTCGCTAAGTTCGCGTGAGATGGCCATCGACCAGTTAAATGTCAGGTTTGATGCGTCTTTACGACGAATGATATTTGCTCCGCCGCTCACCAACTCGTCGCGCGGTATCTCAAAACGCTCGCCTTCGGGTAAAGGCATATCTTCGAGCTGACGCTTGATTTCGGCTTTACGGCCATCAAGTTTACCTGCTATTACAAAACGCATATTCCGCGTTGTGTGCGTCCGTCGGTGATGTTCGCGCACATCGGCAAGTGTGACAGCACTAATAGTCGGTAGAGATTGACGATACGTCAGCACATCTTCACCTAGGAGTTGTTGAACACGCGGCCACAAAATACGGTGGTGGTCGTTTAAGTAATTAGTGAGTTCACCGCGAACATTGCCTTTTTCAGCCTGTAGTTCAGTATCGTTGAAGCGTGGCTGACAGATAGATAGTTTTTGCAAATCAAGGATACGATCCCACTCAAAGTCTGCGCAATCAGCCTCGTAGACCATCGACAAATCTGTAGTATAGGCATTGGTCAGGGCGCCGTTTTTAGAAAACTCAGCAGCGAATTCATGTTCTGACTTGTATCGAGCATTCGCACCGAATGCCATGTGTTCCATGATGTGAGCAACTTGCTCGATGTCCTTTGACTTTGCGTAGCGATTACCTGCCCTGAACTGGAACTGCATACTCATCACGGTTGCACCTGGAACATCGATTAAAAGTCCTCGGGCGCCGTTTTTTAAACGTATCTCTTCAACGGTATGTTGCATATTATTATTTTCCTACCACCCGTTAATGACGATTTTTTTTACGATTCTGGCGCTCTGATTTTTTCTTTTTGCGAACCAGATTCTTTTTATGGTGCGCTTCAGTAGTACTTGTTGATTTTTGAACTTTAAAGTCTTTGTCTCGGCTTTTTTCACCACCAGTTACTTCGTTTACGCCCTTTTCGACTGCGTTCTCGGCAAGTCGTGTTAGCTCTGTTTCGTGCTCTTCTTCGCTACGTGCAACAACATCGTGCTTGTGAACGTGCATCACGGCCCGCAATACCTCGTCACGCAGCGTCGCTTGCAAGCTATCAAAGAGTTTTGCCGATTCGCTACGGTATTCAACCAGTGGGTCACGCTGCCCAACGCTACGCCAGTGAATACCTTCTCGAAGGTGCTGCATGTTCTCTAGGTGTTGCATCCATAATGTATCCAGAACCTGAAGGTAGACTTCTCGTTCCACTTTCCGGATCGTTTCAACGTCTAATTCTTCCTCCTTTGCCTTGTACAGCTTGTCGACTTCTCTGCGCGCTAGTTCCAAACGCTGCTTGTCGTTCTTTTCTTCACCAATAGCCTTGAGTTTCTTTTCGCTCAGCGGGAAGGTCGCTTCAAACTCCTCGGCAAAGTGTTTGTTGTTTTTAGCAGGCAAGATGGTCAATTCTCGTATCTTTGCGTCAATTAACTGGTCGATTTCTGGTTTGATGTCACTGCCTTCAAGAATTTTGCGACGAATGGTGTAAACAACTTTACGGTGGCGATTAATTACGTTGTCGTATTGAACAACATTTTTACGCGTATCAAAGTTGTAGCCTTCTACTCGCTTTTGCGCAGCTTCAAGCGTCTTGGATACAGCCCTGTTTTGGATAGCCGTATCCTCGTCAACACCTAGTCGATCCATCAAAGCGGCGATGCGTTCACCTTGGAAGATGCGCATCAGGTCATCTTCGGTTGATACATAGAACTGAGTCTCGCCTGGGTCACCCTGACGTCCACCACGTCCACGCAGCTGGTTGTCAATCCGTCGAGATTCGTGACGCTCTGATCCGATAACAACCAAACCACCAAGCTCAACCACGCCTTCACCAAGCTTGATGTCCGTACCACGCCCTGCAATGTTGGTAGCTAGAGTAATTGCACCCTTTTCACCAGCTTTTTCAATAATCGCCGCTTCTCGTTCGTTGTTTTTGGCGTTTAGTAGTTCGTAAGGAATTTTTTCTTTATCAAGATACGCAGCAATGAGTTCGTTTTTGGCAATCGAAGCTGATCCAACCAGTACAGGTCGCCCAATCTTGTGGTATTCCTTGATGGCCGAGGCAACGGCTTTTAGCTTGCCCTTCTCTGTCTTGAAGATAAGATCCTGTTTGTCGATACGTGCGATTGGACGGTTCGATGGAATTTGGATAACATCCAAACTATAAATTTGCTGGAATTCTTCTGCTTCCGTAAATGCCGTACCGGTCATACCGGAAAGTTTTTTATAAATCCTAAAGTAGTTCTGGAAGGAAATGGTTGCAAGTGTCATACTCTCTTGCAACACCGACACGCCTTCTTTTGCTTCGATGGCCTGATGAAGACCTTCGTTATATCGACGACCTTGCATTAAACGACCAGTGAACTCGTCAACGATCACTACTTCACCGTCATTCGTGACAACATAATCTTTATCACGTTTGAACAACGTCTGCGCACGTAGCGATTGATCGATATGATAGACCGAACGTACATAATCAGGACTGTAAAGGTTTTTAACGCCCAACATCTTTTGAATTTTTTCTACGCCCTCGTCAGTCAGCGCCACACTTCGACGCTTCTCGTCCAAAACATAGTCCTCAGGTACGAGTTTGGCTGCAATTTTTGCAAATTGATAATAGCTGTCTGGGTTTTCTGCGGCAGGCGCACTAATAATGAGCGGTGTTCGTGCTTCATCAATCAAGATACTGTCTACCTCGTCGACAATTGCAAAGTTCAAATCACGCTGACGAAGCAAATCTACTTCATTTACCATGTTGTCACGCAAATAGTCGAACC
>CAZDKN010000042.1:0-6023 GCA_964506065.1 uncultured Saccharimonas sp. (SeqCode)
TTGCTAAATTTTCGACTATACGTTATAGCCTAGGGTTGTCCCTCTTTTCGATCTGTACAGCTCCTGTCATGGCGACAGCTAGCTTGCTAGCTAGGAAATACTGCAAAATAGCGTACAGTGCCGCACCACCAATCACCCAGTAGGCGATGCTCGTATTGCCATACATATAACTAACAGCCCAACCAATAGCGCTGATAATTGCAACAAACACAGCCATAATAAGAATGGTGTTGCGTTTGTTAGCGGCAATTGCTTTATACATCTATACGTACCTCTTAGATACGTTTAGAATTTTACGTCGACTGGTTTTTCGGCTGTCTTTTGTTCAGCGTCGTCAAGCTCAAAAAATTCACGGTTCTTAAATCCGAACATAGCAGCAACTGCGTTGTTTGGGAAAGTCTGAATCTTAGTGTTAAGATCGCGCACACCACCGTTATAGAATCGACGAGATGCTTGAATTTTGTCTTCTGTGTCAACGAGTTCTTGTTGCAATTCGACAAAGTTCTGACTCGCTTTTAGGTCAGGGTATGCCTCTGCAACAGCAAATAGACTCTTCAGTGCAGCTTCAAATTGGTTCTCTGCAGCAGCAGTTTGTTTAACACCCTTGGCGTTTAGAGTGTTGGCACGTGCTTCGGTCACAGCTTCGAATACGCCTTTTTCGTGCTTTGCGTATCCTTTGACCGTCTCTATAAGATTCGGTATCAGATCCAAACGTCGCTTTAGTTGAACGGTGATATCGCTCCAGGCTTCGTCAACCCGAATGCGCAGCGTAATAAGACCGTTGTATGTTGCCCAGATGAACAGGCCTACAACGACGATAATTCCTAAAATAATCCACAGTGCTATCATAATCTCCCCTTATATACTTACGTACCTTATGTACTTACATTATACCAATTTCACCACTAAAAATATATATCTTTGCATCACAATTACTTAGCTGTTTGCAAGGCCAGGCCTTGCAAACAGCTAACAACAGATAGTAATCATATCTCTAAGGTGTACAAAATCGTTGCAAGGCCAGGCCTTGCAATTTCGAGCAACAAAATAGCCTCGTAAGAGGCATGTTTTTTGTTGGTGCGCGGGGCGGGACTTGGTCACGTTCCGCGACCCCGCGAGTCAGGCAAATGAACACAGTTCATTTGTGACGTTGCCTTGCGAAGTGCCACAGGCACTTCGCACCCACACGACAGCAGCGGGTTCAAACTTACTCTACATACCAACCCAAAACCAGATCCAAAGACCTGATTTTGGGTTGGTGCGCGGGGCGGGACTTGAACCCGCACGACCTTGCGGCCAAGAGATTTTAAGTCTCTCATGTCTACCGATTCCATCACCCGCGCGAAACAAATTGTAAATGGAGGCACGTACGGGAGTTGCACCCGTCTACGCGGTTTTGCAGACCGCTGCGTAACTGCTCCGCCAACGCGCCATCTGGGGATTATTATAACAGAGCGAAAGGACTTATTTATCGCCGAGAATAAACTTCTCAATCGTGTCAGCAACACCGTCCTCATCGAGCGACGGTGCAACGTGATCTGCCACGGCCTTAATCTCATCAGGTGCATTCCCCATAGCAACCCTAAACCCTGCGGCTTCTAGCATCGGTAAGTCATTGTACCCATCACCGATTGCAATTACCTCGTCCTTTTTAATCCCTAGTATTTCCATGAGTTTCTCAACACCGTAACGCTTCGTCGCATGTTCGTGAGTGATATGAATATCGACAACGTCGCCATCATCCCACGACGTTGTTATATGAGCAGAGACAGCCTTAACGCTGTTAAACATCTCAGCTAAATGGTTAGCCTCTGCTGTCGGAATATTGCCAATAAACAACTTTGCGGTCGTTTCAAGGTTATCCGACGCGCTAAGAGGTGTGCCATATTCGTCTTTATCAGAATAGACGTTTACGCCAAGTGCCTCGCTAAGTGTTACGAGCTCACGAATCGATTCGCTCGACAGCAGCTGTTCATGTAGAAATGTTTTCGATACAGTGTCAATAATCTCGGCGCCGCCGTTGAATACACTCGGACCTGTTAAGTTTAAAACATCGATGATTTCTTGAGCCAAATCCATCGGTCGTCCTGTTGCCAGCGCAACATGTACGTGTTGCTGAGCGTGTTGTACTGCTTGGTCTACTCGATCGCTCGGCAACGCTGCACCCCTAGAGGCAACCGTTGTGCCGTCCAAATCAAGAAGTAGTAGTTTATACGTATTCATCGGTTCATCATACCGAAAAAGGGAAACCGTCGCAAACTATACTATTTATATGAGATCAGTGAGTTAGTTTTTGTTGACGAATGCACTTTGCTAGATATTCCGATACTACAATTCGCCATACTCAGCCCAACCACCATTGAAAAAGCTTGGAAGGGTCGGTATACTGATTGAAGTATGCGGGTGTAGCTCAGTTGTTTAGAGCGCTTCCTTGCCAAGGAAGAGGTCGAGAGTTAGAGTCTCTTCACCCGCACCAATTTTCGTTATAAATAAAAAGCCCTGTCAAAAGGGCTTTTTGTTATAGTTAAATTAGATGTTTGAAACACAAACTCCCGCGCACCGACTAAATTACACAGGCGACCTTACGCCGGTCATTGAGCGTGTCTGTAAAACTTATGATGTTGGTCAGTTGAGTGCAAGTAGTATCGTTGAAGTCGGTTACGAAGATTGCAATGTCGTTATTGAGACCGACCAGGCAAAGTTTGTCGCCAAGATGTTTGCAAAGACGCGAACACCAGAAGACATTACTCGCTATGTCACCACAATGGAAAAGGTCGTTCAGGCTGGGGTACATCACCCAGAATTGCTAACAACCGACAACGGCGAAACGACATATAGCGATAGTGGCGTTACGCTCGTTTTGATGCGATTTGTTGACGGTAAGAGTTTCTTGGAGCTAGACCGCTCTCCGTCAGACGAAGAGCGTAAATCCGTACTGGAACAAGCGGCTAAGGTAAACAGCATTGATTATGAACCACCCTATCTATTTGATAGCTGGGCTATTCCAAACATTCACGCAATGCTTGAAGAGGTAGAGCAGTATATTGCACCAGAAGACTTGCCATTAGTTGAGCAAGCGATTGCAGGCTATGATGCTATCCCTACAGACGACCTGCCACATTGTTTTGTACACGGTGACTTCACCAAAGCCAATGTCATTAAAGGCGAAGATGGCAAAATATATATCCTAGACTTTTCGGTTGCTAATCGTTATCCACGCATACAAGAGCTGGCGGTGATTGCTGCCAACCTACTGCACGATGATGGTGAAGAGACGCTAGAGCAGAAATGCGAGCGAGTAGCAGATAAATACAATGAATTTAATCCATTGACTGACCGGGAGCGCAAGCACCTACCTGCCTACGCACTGGCTGGCGTAGCTATGGAATTTATGGGCGCACATCAAGAGAAGTATATAAACGGCAATGACACGGAGGAGACTGACTATTGGCTCAGCCTAGGGCGTGAGGGCTTGCGTAAGGCTCAGTAGATAACAAGCTCTTTGCTTTTAAGTGAAACTGGGATGCGCGGTGCGCTTGATAGACTACCGTCAACCAACGCTCCAAAAAGTTTAAGTAAATTCTGTAGCTCCGCACCAAATGTAACGCCCCAACCTCGTCGTTGGGGTTTTGCATTCGATATAGATGGCCATACGGTTTCAACTTACGTCTAGTATAGAAGACTTCACGAGATAAGTTATGCCATGTTCTTGATTGAAATGCCGGTTGCAACCATGGAAATAGAAAGAGATTCTGTCATAATATATGCATGACTCGTATTTTCAAGACTTGGAGTGAAACTTCACCTACAGCAAAAGATAAGTTAATGCCTAGCTTTGAGCTTCGCAAGTGGGATGAGTTAACAAAGGAGGAAAAAACCAAAATACTCAAGCATTTAGCAGCCTTTGGCTGGTTTATGTCAACAAGAGATGCAGATATTATTACGAGAAGTGTTGATAGGCTCAACGTTGACTATAAAGTTCAGACATACGGTCAAAGACTCTTTGATATGGGAGGCGCTGTATCTGATGGTTATTCTGGTTTTACGAAGGCCTCAAAAGAGGCGGCTATTGAAGACTTCCTGTGGATTATTAAAAATCAAGAGGCTGATGTTGTTTTTGAACTGCTAAGCTTTTACGCCGAAGGGCTTATTAGCACCTATCTACTCAAAGGAAGCCCTACGGATGAAAAGATTGATGAAGCGTACGAGAAGTTCGATCGATTCTCGAATGCAATTGATAGCATCTTCAGCCAATTTGGAATAAACCTTTCTTTGACAAGGCAGGGTTTCACACCCAAACAAGAGCAAATTGTTCACGAACTGGTTATAGAGTCGACATTTAAAGGACTTTCGGGGCCTAAATGGAAGTCGGTGCAGTCAAACTTCTCAGATGCTCTTGATGAGTATAGAAAAGGAACTGAAGCTTCTTACAGTAACTCAATTACTCATATTGTATCTGCGGTACAGGCTTTTCTTCAGATCAAAGTTAAAGGCAAGATCGGCAAGGGCGATATAAGCCAGCTAGTTAAAGAGGGTATGAAAAATAAATCGTTACCGAATGACGCTCTTTCTCGAAAAATCCTAGACGGACTAGAATCAACATTGATGGAGTATCGGCAAAAACAGGGTGACGCACACCCCAAGACAGAGTATGCGAATGAAGATAGCGTCCGACTTCTACTCAATGTAGCTGCAGTTTTTATTCAGCACTGTAATAAGTAAAAACTAGCTGATTTTAGGTATGTTTTAATTAGCCTAAAATAAGCGTCGCAAGGCCTAGGAACGCCAAGAAGCCTAATACGTCCGTTGCGGTAGTAATAAATATCGTTGCCGATGAAGCTGGATCCTTTTTGAGTTTGGACATAATGAGTGGCACTATTGTTCCGAAGACAGCAGCAACGATGAGGTTAATCACCATCGCCATCGCAAGTACTAGCGCAATCAGCGGTTCTCTATCCTTAATCAGGACGATAAACGCAACTAGAAAACCGTTGATCAATCCATTCACAAGCGAAGCATTGACCTCGTTTTTGAGCGTCCGAAAAGCCGTCTTGAGGGTTATTTGTTTGAGCGCAATACCTCTTACCATGACAGCGAGTGTCTGGGTTGCGGCGTTACCCCCCATACCTGCAACGATTGGCATATACACAGCAAGTAGCACGTATTTTGCTATGGTTTCTTCGAACAGACCGACCGTAAAGGCTGCTAAAAAGGCAGTTGCCATATTAATAATGAGCCACTTGTAACGAAACTTAATTTTTCGCCTGGCTGAGTCGGTCACACTCTCTTCGGCACTAACACCAGCAAAATCGTACAGTGAGGATGTCGATTGGTCTTCAATTAACTTCAGGACATCGTCCGAATAGATGATACCTACAACATTTTTGTCGTCGTTTAAAACAGCTACTTTGCTGTGCGGATGCGCATGAAACTTGTCTATAACTTTTTCGTGAGAAGCTGCATACGATATAGTCGGTAATTTCTTGATATACGCGTCAATCAAGTCGGTTTGGCTAGCAAGCCCAAGTTCGTGTCCAGGCAAAAAGCCAACCAACTTGTCATCTTTCATAGCCAGTATCACGGGCAACCTGCCCGTTCGCTTCTCGTGTAGCCTAAACTTGTGCGCGACAGTCGCGACTGTATCTGACACTTCAACTTGGATATAGTCGAGCGTCATAAGTCCAGCAGCAGTATTGGCGTCAAACTCCAAAAGCGTCGCAAGAGAGTTTTTTACTTCATCGCCAAGAGACTCAAGTGCCTTCTCACGCTTACTCCTAGAAAGTAGCTGCAGCATGTCCGTTGCTTCATCAGGATCGACCGCTTCTAGAATATTTACTAGGTCGACTTCAGGAATATGCGTCAATATGTCTTTTCTGACAGTTGCCGTCACTCTTCTTAATAACTGCGTTCGTTTACTCTGTGGCAACTCAAGAAACAGCTGAATCCGTTTGTCTTTTTTAAATAGGATGTCTGCAAATGTTGGGCTAGTTGAATTGTGATTTTCTTTGAGTGGCTTCACGATG
>CAZDKN010000043.1:0-5981 GCA_964506065.1 uncultured Saccharimonas sp. (SeqCode)
CTCAATGTCCAATCCACTGGCTTTCAATAGCTCGACTTCTCTCCGAGCTTCTTCCGTGACGTAATCCATGGTAGCACGTGGACGAATACGGTCAACGCCAATACTACCCTCTTGGGGGGTATTTTTACCAAATCTAAGGTGGTCCAAATCAGCTTCTGTCATTGTGTGTTACTTATCATTATTTATATCACAAGTGGATATATTTTTCATTTTGTACTATAACTAAGTACAAGCATGACAAAAATAGCCATCATCGAAGATGACCCTGTAATCAGTCAGATGTACCGCATGAAGTTTGAGGCTGATGGGTTTGATGTGCAACTCGCCAATAATGGCAAGCGCGGGCTAGCGCTAGCGGAAGCATTCGCGCCAGATATGATCTTACTCGATTTGCAGATGCCCGAAATGGGCGGCGCTGAGGCACTAGCGCTCCTACGTAGTAGTCCATGGGGCAAGGATATCCCAGTTATTATTCTGACGAATCTTGGCGAAGAAGAAGCACCAAAAGAAATTCGCGGGCTTGGTATCCATAGCTACATCGTCAAAGCTGACTTGACTCCTCGTCAAGTTGTAGGGCGCGTTAAAGAAGCTCTAGCTTAATAACGGCTACGGGTGGCATCCAATGGGGCAACACCCGCTTTTGATGTTTTCGTAGAAAAATCAAAAGAAGGGGTAAATTGGATGACAGGACCCGTGGAAATTTAGAGATCTTTTTGACCTTGACGTTCGGCAACAGTTCGAGCTGCTTGAATCACGTTATCAAATAGTGCTGCGACAGTTAGAGGACCTACTCCACCTTTGATTGGCGTAATTGTCACATCGTCGAGCTCACGAACCTCTGGTGCGACATCCCCGACAATCTTGCCATGTTCTGCCGCCGTGCCAGCGTCAACAATAACCGCACCTTGTTTTACCATGTCAGCTTTGACGAGCGACGGGACGCCTGTCGCAGTGACAATAACGTCTGCGTTGCGTAGTTTGCCCGGTACATCCTGAGTGCTTTTGTCGTATACATTGACGTTATATCCAGCTGATTTCCATAACTTTGAAAGAGGCGCCCCAACAAGTCGTCCATTACCCACAATTGCAATTTCCTTACCTGCAAGCTCTACATTGTAACCAGCGAGCAACCAGTCGATTGCAAGTGCAGTCGCAGGTGTCAGCGTAGCGTCGTTACCTAATCCGTCCACATCTTTTTCGCTAGCAACCGCGTTGATAGCTTCTTCCGTTTGGGTAGTATCAGCTAACGGCAACTGCGTGATTATGCCATGAACTGAATCGTCATTATTAAGCTTTTTTATTTGTTCCATCAAATCGGCTTGGTCGATCTTGTATATATCGACGTCAACCAATATATCTTCACCGTACGCGCGTTTCATGCGGACATACGTGTCAATCACTGGATCGTCAATCGTTTGAATAATTGCAAGCTTCGGGATAACACGCCAAGACTGGCGCAGGGCACGCACTTGTTTTGCCTGGCGTTCCATTATGTAGCCACGCAACTCTAAACCATCGAGTAATCTCATCACTCTTAGCTTAGCAAACAACAGCGTGATGTTACAATGGATTTATTATGAATTTTTTACCACTTTTCGCCCAGACAACAGAATCTTACTCAACATACGACTTGACCTACACGAGCACTGCAGCGGCGGCCTCAGTCGGATTTATCGTCGCGATGGTGTTCCTGACGTTCGTCATTCTTGCCGCTATCTGCGTCGTGCATGCGTATTTACTCAGTCGCGTTTTTAAAAAAGCTGGCGTCGAACAATGGATTGCGTGGGTGCCATTTTATAACTCGTGGAAGTTACTCGAACTGGGCGGTCAGCAAGGGTTCTGGGCAGTTCTTGCAATCTTGCCGATCGTTAACTACGTATCAGCGGTATTCATGTACATCGCCATGTATCACATAGGCCTGAAGTTTGGCAAAGATGGCGCGTGGGTTGTGCTTGCCATCTTCCTTCCAACTGTCTGGTTGGCAATTTTGGCTTTCGATAGTTCCAAGTGGAATAGCAAAAAAGTTACGATTTAACCATAGCTAGACAAAGCATAAATAGTATGTTATAATGGAAGTATGAAGGCGTACAATTTTGCAGATTTTGGAATCAACAGGCGGCGTTTCGCTCTGATCTAGAGGCTGCATTCGACTCGTACCGCTATCTTTATACTAATACCCCCTGTAGCCTCTTCTTAGGGGTTTAATGTAAAGGATTCTACAATGAAAACCATTAAATGTATCTCCCAGGCGACGCCAGATGACAGCGTCACGCAGCCTGGCTATCTTCGCACAACAAAATAATAAACCAATAATCGGCATCGTCTCAGGAGTCGGACCGCTTGCGGGGTCGGACGTACTCGCCAAAGTATTTAAACACGCCGCCCTTGCACACAGCGCCGTCGAAGATGACGAATATCCAGACCTGTTACTCATCAATCACGGTATTAGTGGTGTCGACAACAGCGGTGCTATGAGTGGACGCTTTGAGCAGGATATAGTTGCGATGGTGCGACACCTGGAGTCACAGGGCGCAAACGTCATTGGCATAGCCTGCAACACCGCCCACCTCTACCTAGATTCTATACGCACGCTCCCTCAGACGACCATCGTCAATTTGATTGATACCGTATCAGGCGTAGCTGCTGAGTCGCTGGAGAATTACTTACTTCTAACTTCGTTAACCTCAAAACAGCAAAAGCTATACCACGGATACCTAGAACGCCACAATGTCGTTTTCAAACAAACGACCAATGCTCAACAAGCCTTGCTTGACCACGCCATTGGACTCGTCATGACTCACAAACTAGCAGAGGCTGGAGCTGTTATGAACAAGGTGCTCGTTAGCGCCAAACGTGCTGGCTTTCAGGCTGTGATCGCAGGTTGTACGGAACTACCGATCGCGATTGATTATGCATCCGAAAGTAGTGGTTTAAAAGTCATTGATTCCAATCACGAACTCGCCCGCGCGTTACTGGATCACTATTACAAAAGGCTAGCGTGACCTGCGACGTCGTGAACACGGAGATATACCGCACCGCTTTTGGCAGCAGTTTCACCAGCCTTGAGGTTCGATTGTAGCTCCATACGATGCTCACCCAAAAAGCGTTTGCGCGAATAGCCAATCATGACTTTGTACTGCGGAACAAGGCTCGCAAATGTTAGTAACTCTTGATTCACCTCTGGAATTTTCCCAAACCCAATCCCTGGATCGAGGATAATATGATCACGGATCAGACCCAGCTCTTCGAGCATCTTTGCGCGCGCGAGTAACTCGTCTTTGACCTGTTGAACGGTTGTTATAGGCGTCGAATCGTGTGCTTGCTGAATCGTCATACCGCTCGGCAGATGGCTAACAATAACCGTTGATTGTAACGACGCAGCCAGCTCTCGCAGAGCCGGATCGTTGAACCCTGTCACGTCGTTGATAATGACTGGACCAATCTCATAAGCTTTTTTAACTGTTGCGGGATGATACGTGTCGAGTGATATTTTACCTGGATACTTTGGAGTTAGCTCTTCCAGAATTGGCTCTAGTCGTTCCCACTCCTGATCATCAGTCAGCACCTCAGCATTCGGTCGCGTTGACTCTGCACCAATGTCGACAATACTCGCGCCATCCGCAAACAGTTGCTCAGCCTGCTGAATTGCTGTCGTAGGATCCAAAAAGTTGCCCCCGTCGCTAAAACTATCGGGCGTAACGTTCAATATGCCAACAAGCTGCACCATACCCCTATCATAACACCGTATGCTACACTGTTAATAACATGGCAACCGTCTACCTAGCACTTGGATCAAACGTTGGAGTTGGCGACAAGCAGTTCGACGAAGCGCTTAAACTACTACAAGAACAGCTCGCCGACATCACTCAAGCACCTCGCTACACGTCACAGGCGGTAGGCTTTACCGACCAGCCAGATTTTCTGAATACTGTCTTGCGTGCCGAAACTGATCTGTCACCGCAAGAGCTCCTTGGCTTTACGCAGACTGTTGAAAAAAAGGTCGGGCGCATCAGACGATTTCGATGGGGACCGCGCGAAATCGATATTGATATTATTTTTTATGATGACCAAGTGATTACGGACGACAATCTGTCTATCCCCCACCCACGATTTGCCGAGAGAGATTTTGTGCTTAAACCTCTGCTCGATCTGAACTCAGAGCTTATCGACCCACTTAGCCAACTTACAGTTAGTACATTGTACGAAAAAATCCCAAACGAATCTCGCGTAGTTAAAGATTAGTCGCCGTAGCGCCAGTTGTTAGTCTCGCGTTTTTTGAAGCCAACTTTTTCGTATAGGAATTGAGCAGCTACTTTGTCTGGCCGAGAGGTTAGTTCTAAACGGAAGGTGTCGTTTTCATGGCTAACTTCAATTGCCTTTTGCATCAATTTTTTTCCAACACCTCGCCCTTCATAATCTGCATCGACAATAACGTCGTCAATATGCGCAACTCGATGTGTTGTTGTCTCTTGTAAGAGCACTGTCACAGTACCTGCATATGCACTTGAGGGAAGCGCTTGCCACTCATCTGATGTCTGCGGTGCGCTGCCTGCGATCGCAAATAACAGTGCCGTATTTGGATTATTCACTACTGACTGTAGATTTTTAGCAACCTGTGGCGGATTACCGAAACGACCCAAAAGGCGATCCTGAGCCTCTTGCATAGCTGGTGGCACGTTCAGGCCAGTCGGAACACGTACAATCGTGATATCGTCATTCATTGACTGCAATTATATAGTGTCAGTTTAGATAAGTCCAAGCACCAATTGCAAGGCCTGGCCTTGCAACGGTGTTATGACAATCACCTATATCTGTTGCAGGGCCTGGCCTTGCAATTCCGATCAAATCCCAGAGAGCAACACAAACGTAAGCCCCACGACAGCTACGACTGTTGCAAGTATCTTGCGAAACAGATAATCACGTTCACGCAGCCAGATCACGCCGAGCAGAACCGTGAATATTACACCCATCCCAGAAATATAATTTGCTACGCTAATAAGCGCTCCAGCGGCCAGCGCCAGCGAGAACCCATATCCCGAAAGAGCACGCAAAACCATCAGCTGTAGCATTTTTGGTTGTAGCAGTAGTTTTTTATCAATCTTGCGTTTGCTTGCAATCAAATAACCCCACATTACAACTGCAGCCAAAACAGCTGCTATAGGAAAGTAGTCCAGAAAGCCAATACTATTAACAAGAGTTTTTTCAGTAAGGTTCAAAAAGCTTAGCGCGACCACCGCAGCAATTGCCCACCAAACACCCTTGGAGTTATTTTTATGACTACTACGTTGCTTGACGGTAATAATCGCTAGTAATATTATCACGCCACCGAGAATTCGTAGCAGCTCAGTAGATTCACCAAGAAATAATATACCCAGTACCGTAGTCAGTATGATTCTTAGGTTGTATAGAATCGAAAATACGCTCGCCTCAAGATACTGCAGGGCCTTTACGTTGGTTACCTGCAAGCTAATTCCCAGCGCCGTAGTGAGAGCAATCAATATAAAATCCGTTGTAGCGAAAGAACTAAAGTTTGGCGGGAAAAGTACCAATAAAACTAAAGCTGGTATCGCAATACCTGTCTGCATCACCGTTGCTAGCGTCATTTTGTCGACTTTGCCCAAGACAGATTTGCGCAGCAGTAAATTGAAGCCCACCAAACCAATTAAGTGAACTCCTAGTAGTGCTAGCCACATATCAGCAATTTACCTCTTCTCGCGAGTCGTTCATATGTATGCATTATACGCTGAATAATTATTCCAAATAAAAAACACCCTCGGTAGCGATCAAAGGGTGCTCTTTATTTGGAGGGCCAGCCGAGACTTGGTCACGTTCCGCGACCCCGGAAGTTCACGACTGCAAGCACAGCTTGCGTCGGAACATTCCCCTCAAACAGTCACTGACTGTTTTCGCTCCGTACACCCCAAGGCGTGTCGCCGGGTTCAAGCCTCTAATAACAATTCCAAAATAAAAACATCCCCGGT
>CAZDKN010000044.1:0-337 GCA_964506065.1 uncultured Saccharimonas sp. (SeqCode)
CTACAACTCATATAACCCTGATACGGCGGTCCGCGAACCTCTGGGTGATTTTGAAAACGTAACGACAACCTACGTCAAAAAGGCTAACGGCACCATGAACGAGGCGATTAAAGCCGAGCTAGGAAAGACTACGTAATGGCCAAAAAACCTCAGTTGGACGCAGCCGCACAAGCACAGGCTCTTGAACAGAGCCAAGTTGAAGAAGCATTCTTGAAAGGTATGACGACGCTACGCGACTTGATCGCTCCTAGTAGCATCGAAATTCAGTCAGGCCACTTTCGCCTCGGCACAAAGTATGGGCGAACTATTTACGTGTACGGCTATCCGCGTCAGATCT
>CAZDKN010000044.1:347-5867 GCA_964506065.1 uncultured Saccharimonas sp. (SeqCode)
GGCTGGCTGAGTTCGCTTATTAATATTGACGAGGTCATTGATGTTAGTATGTATATTTACCCTGTCGATACACAGGTCGTTCTTAATAACCTGCGCAAGAAAGTAACTCAGCTAGAGGCTTCTACTTCAATCGCTAACGAAAAAGGCAAGATCCGCGACCCAGCAACCGAAGCGGCAATTAATGATGCCGAAGAACTACGTGACCAGTTGCAGGTCGGCGCCGAGCGCTTCTTCCGTTTTGGACTATATGTCACAATGTTCGCCGACAGCCTAGACGAACTAGCGTTCGTACAACACAAGATCGAAACAATGTTTGGGCAACAGTTGATATTTAGTAAAGTTGCTAGTGGACAGCAGGAGCAAGGGCTTAACAGTTCCATTCCACAAATGACCGACCAACTACAAATTCGTCGCAATATGAACACTGGCGCAATTAGTACCAGCTTTCCGTTTACTAGTGCAGACCTTACTCAAGAAAAAGGTGTTTTGTACGGCATCAACATGCACAACAACGGTCTGGTGATTTTTGACCGATTCTCGCTAGAAAACGCCAACATGGTTGTCTTTGCAAAGTCTGGTGCGGGTAAGTCGTTTACCGTCAAGCTCGAGGCTCTCCGCAGCATGATGACAGGTGCCGAAGTGATTATCATCGACCCCGAAAACGAATATCAAAAACTGGCCGACGCGGTAGGCGGTAGCTATATTCGACTGAGCCTAAACGCCGACACGCGAATCAATCCATTCGATTTGCCTCGTGTTATCGACAGCGACGAGGCAGACGATGCACTAAGAGCTAACTTGGTAACATTACACGGTCTGTTCCGTCTGATGTTAGGCGGCACTCAAATGACGGCCGCAGGTGTCCCAATGTCAGCCCTTAATCCTGCCGAAGAGGCCGACCTTGATCAGGCGCTCATTGATACCTACGCCCGCACAGGTATTACGAGCGACCCTTTGACACATAACTCAACTCCGCCGACAATTTCTGACTTGTACGACACGCTTCTCCATATGGGAGGCAGTGGTCCGTCACTCGCGCAACGTCTACGCAAATATACAACTGGAACATTCGCAGGCATCTTCAGCCAGCAGTCAAATATAGATATTAATAATTCGATGGTTGTGTTTAATATTCGTGATCTTGAGGACGAACTGCGACCAGTTGCTATGTATATTGTGCTGTCACACATTTGGAACATCACCAGAACTGACCAAAAAAAGCGCATGCTCATCGTTGACGAGGCGTGGCAGCTGATGAAGTACGACGACTCGGCGAACTTCTTGTTTAGTCTAGCCAAGCGCGCTCGAAAGTATTACCTAGGGTTAACGACAATTACACAGGATGTCGAAGATTTCATGAGCAGCAAGATGGGACGAGCCATTGTCGCCAACAGCTCGATGCAGCTGCTTCTAAAACAATCGTCAAGTGCAGTTGACGTCCTGTCCGATGTGTTTAAACTCACCGAAGAAGAAAAGAAACGACTTGCGAACTTCCCGATCGGTCAAGGCTTGTTCTTTGCTGGACAAAACCATGTTCATATCCAAATTGTAGCGAGCGAAACAGAACAGGATCTTATCACCACTAACCCTCAGGCCGCTGAACAAGCAGAAGCAATGGTCGCAGATGACAGCGTAGATCCTAACGCCGCTCCTCTTAATGAGGTATAGTTAGAGTAGTATGGCAGATCCAGCCCGAAAACGAGAGGATATTCAGCCCGATATACGGCCTGATCTAAAAGTCATCAAGGGCGGCGGGGAAACAACTCCAGACAGAGCTAGTCTCCGAGCAGTCAATGACCAAGAGAGCAACCCTCAGGCACCCGCATCCGGCAGTGTACCCGAAAGAGAAGAACAACCAGATTTCGAGAACAACTACGAAGGCAAAAGCAAAGCAACCAGAATTACTCTTGGTAACCTTCGGTCTATATTCAAGCGCAAAGGTCCTACTGGGCTTATTATCGCCTTGGTTATGGGCGGTGGGCTAGGTGGGCTCTCGCTTGGTGGGTTAGGGCTGCTGCCTTTCCACGTTGCCGAACAGTTTCTTGCTAAGTTTGACACCCAAAACACAAGTTTTACTATCCGCACAAATAAAATCATTGCAAACAAGCTCACAAAAGAAATTACAGCCAACTGTTCTACGCCGGTTAAAATTATTTGTCGTTACACAAAACCGTCAAACAAACTCCTTATAAACATGGAGAGAAACGGCATTACGGCGTATGACAGGGCAGGCAATAAGATAGAGCCCAAGAGGGGAATTAGAGCTATATTCCCCAACGAGAGACCTCACTCGTACAGCTTCAGAGATCAAGGAAGATTTACCACTCTCCAGAAAACGCCCGCCAAAGAGTTTGCTGCAAAAATACAAACAAATGCCAAACTTCGAGCTGCCTTTCATAAAGCGTATAACCCAAAGTTTGTAGCGCTTTCTAGTCTCAGTACTGCCTTTAAAACGATCAAGACAAGATTCGGGTTTGATGGCAGAAACGCAACATCAAGCGCAACAGACAGCAAGAAGACCCCCACTGAAAAACTCAACGAAAGAACAGCCGGTGTCAACAGCGGGGCAAGTGCAGCCAGGGATGCAGGCGGGGAGGTCGCAGAGAGTTTTATAAAAAAACTCATCGCCGATAAAGTGACCAAATTATTTGAAGGTATTGCAAAATCAGGCAAAGGTAGTGCCGTAACGTTAGTGGCAGCAGGAGTTTGCGCAGTAAGCGATATCCCGGGCATCGTCGCAAAAGTGGCCCGCGCATACCAGCTAGTTCAGCTGGTGAGATACGGCGCCGCTATAATGAATGCCATTTATGCGATGAAGGCTGGCGACGCGACCCAGGAAGATTTTGGCTTTATTGGAGAGCTATTTACAAAGAGTGTCGACGGTAAATCTGCGATGGATGCTTTTGGTATGAAGTACACGCTATTTGGTGACACAGCCCCCAAGAGCAACAATTATAAAAATTTTGTTCCTGGTGGTAGTGTTATTTCGTCGCTCAGTGGCGTCACCCAAATAACAGACAGTGATGAATTAAATAGTGCATGTGAAGTTGCCGTAAATCCTGTGACTGGTGTAGCAGTTAACGCTGCCTTGGTAGCGGCCGGTGGTGGCACATTCGGCGCTACTGCACTGGCTGCAGGTATAAACTGGCTAGGTGGACAGGTGATATCCGCAGCTATGTCTTTGGCTCTACCAGAGGTAATAAAGTTTGTTAGCGGCTTGATTCCAGATGAGTGGGTACAAAACCTCTTAGGGTTCTTTTTGGGCGACCTAACTCAAGATCTTGAAGGTGAAGACGTCGGCGACGCTGCCCCTAGCGCCGTTGCCCACACCCTAGGCCAAACAGCCAACGCTGGCGGCAACATGCCACTTACCGTAGATGAAGCAGTTGCGTACGGTAAAGTTACCGAGGAAGTGCAGTTAGCCTATGCCGAGGAAGACCGTGCGACTCTTAGCCCCCTTGACGCAACCAACCCCAACACATTCTTGGGTAGTATAGTGAACCAATTCTTGCCTTATTACGGCAACTTGTCGTCTGTTGGAGGGGTGCTGTCGATGATCGGTAATATCCTTCCTAAATCGCTAGGGTCAGTTTTGCAACCGGTAACTAGCGCAGCAACAGATCCAAGAGCGCAATATACCCTTTGTGAGGATCCTTCTCTAGAGGATACTGCAGCAGGTCCATTCTGCAACCCCATCTACGGCATCCCGCCAAAGTACCTTGACAAGGACCCCCAAGACGTACTTGAAGCTTTAATTGATAGTGGTGACATTGACGAAGACACCGGCGAACCAAAAGATAAAGAAGGTGACGGACAAAGCCTTAAGGATTGGTTGGCTCTATGTGCAGACGGCTCAACCGACAACATTGCCAGTTGCAAGATCAGCGAAGAAACACCCGAATCAAGGCAAACGGCATTATATGCGATCTACACAATCGATCACATTATCCAAAAATCAATGGACGAAGAGGTCGAAGCAACCGGCGGTATTAGTGAAGAGGGTTCATCTTCTGAATCCGGCGACCCTAGTCTGAAAGCTGTAATCAATAAAAAACACCCTAACGAGCCGCTAGATTATGTGCCGCCTGATTTAGTAGAGGTTGGCAATGGTCACCGATTACGATCCGAGGCTGCCGAAGCATATAAAACAATGAGTACGGCAGCGGCCGCTGCAGGACACACCCTTGTACCGGTAAGTGCATATCGATCATATGACACTCAGGTGGGTGTTTATAACAACTGGGTTTCACAGCTCGGACAAGCAGAAGCTGACATACAAAGTGCTCGACCAGGGCACAGTGAGCATCAAACAGGTCTGGCTATAGACTTAAATACTGTTTACCCTGCCGACCACTTCGAAAACCACCCAGCTGGTCAGTGGCTGGCAGCGAACTCGTGGCAGTATGGTTTTGTGCTTCGATTCCCTTCTGGTAAACAGCCGATAACAGGGTACATCTTCGAGCCTTGGCACTATAGGTATATAGGGGTTGAAGCCGCGACGGATATGCATAATAAGGGCGTAACGACCCTCGAAGAATACTTTAACGTTACAGGAGGAGATTACGCATATATTAGATCCAAGGACAGTCCGTTAGTATCTTTCTTGAATAATAAAAACGCCTTAATTGCTCCTAGCCGAAATCCAGAAAACCCGGGTGCGCAGATTGGATGGGTGACATGATCAAGATAACAGCAAGCCGAATTAAGAGTTTTGGACTTTTTGTAGTGTTAACGGTCGGGTTTATTACATCGTTATCTTTGCCTGTCTTTGCCCTTAACAACAAGTATGATGAAATTTTTTACTCGAACAATAACATCGTATTTTATAACCCAGAAGATGTTAGGGTTTGTGGCGCAACAGACGAAGAAGAGGCTACGTTGATCGGAGCAGATAATATAGAAAAAATATGGAACTACTTAATCGCGCAGGAGCTCTCGCCCGAGCAAGCCGCTGGAGTGCTCGGCAACATTCAAAAGGAAACCGACAGCACATTCGCTCCAACATTCAATGAAGCGGGGAGAAACTTTGACGATAACAACAACGGCAAATATGGCATCGCTGGTTGGACCGACACCCGCAGAACAAGTCTTGTGGAATTATTGACGGCCGTATCACCTGATTTAATAACCAAATACTACATTACTGAATACAGTAACTCTGGATCATACCCTAATGCAGACCAAGGTTACATTTCAAAAAACAGTGAAACATTAGAGTTTATGCCAATAGAAGACAATGACAATTTACTCTCCGCACAACTAAAGTTTATGGTTGATGAAAGCAAAAGCCGAATGTTAGGCGAACTCGCCGTAGATAAAGACTACGGCACAGACACAGAAGTAGAGTGGGACATCCTAAAAAAGCAAACTGACGTTGTTGATGCTGCCAGTATGTGGGCATATAGTTTTCTGGGCATAGATCAAGCAGTCGATGAGCGAGTAGAGTATGCTCAGGAGCTGTTCGACAAGTACGCACCAGAGCCAACCGAAGAGGAGGAGGAAGAGGAGGTCGGAAAATGT
>CAZDKN010000045.1:0-277 GCA_964506065.1 uncultured Saccharimonas sp. (SeqCode)
TGCGGTAATAGGCGTGGTAGTAAGGTTCTCAGGTACGACCGTCAAGCCAGACGGGATTTGTGTCGACAAAGAACCAGCCATTAACCCATCGGTACCAGTTCCGGCAAGTGCTGGATAGTAGCCTTTGTCAGCATTGAATGCTTCGGCAACACTTCGTGCTGCGTTAGCGTTTGCTTGAGCTGCCGATGCGTTAGCGCGGAGCGTAATACCGCTATATGCTACGATTGTAATTCCCGCTAAGATTCCGATTACGACGATAACGATCAAAAGTTCGACG
>CAZDKN010000045.1:287-5508 GCA_964506065.1 uncultured Saccharimonas sp. (SeqCode)
TTTAATGTTGCCTAGTACCATTTCGGTAATGCCCCCTAATTATTCGTTACTTTATAGGTCAAATATACTACGAAGCGATTATAAGCGCAAGCTTTTTATGGCCGTCGACCATTGTCTACTGTTCGGCCAAGAAAGTTACGCCATCAAGAGATATCCAAGCTGGGCATCCCGACTGATTAGTAACGACTCCACTTGGTAATATGTCTATGCGACAATATAGCGCAGCTGCAGCTGTTGTGTATAGTATGCGTTCTTTTGGTCGATAGCCACTTGGCAGAGTGGTGATCGTGGAACCAACGGATGCAGAACCAGAGTTAAGGAGTCCTTTCAGCGACACCATGTTATCGCTTGGGGACTTTGTGTATTGAGGCGTCGAGTAAATGGACCCGTACCAAACCCAGCCATTAGAAAGCGTTAAATTATTCCACCCCGTGTAACTAGCTGGATGGAACGACGCCGTGACAGTTAAATATGCATTGCCTTGTGCTTTGGCGACTACTCCCTGTGGTGAAGTTGTTCTGTTCTCGACTCCCATATAGCCCCATCCGTTAGATCTTGTGGCTATATGTAGATAAGCAGAAGGAAGGTGGACGTCTGGAATGTCGAATATCTGTGTACCGTTTGTCCAGGTGCCAGACCGCATGAGTCCCTGAGTGAAAATGCGGCCATCATCAACTTGAACGTATGATCCTGGTGCCCACTCGCCACCGTAGTGCGTCCAACCGTTGACAGGAGTGACAGAGTTCCTTGTGTAACGGCCGTCAGGAACGAAGCGTATTGTATCAAGCGCAAACCAACCCTCACTTCCGGAAGCACGTTCAATGTCCCCGTTAGCGTTAACGTCAATACGGGAGGTTGTGTTTGAGTTTGTGGAACCACCAAACATCAGCGACGCGCTTGGACGGTAACCGACCGGAAGATTACCAACTACTTCTTCGCCAACTGCAGTACCGGTTCGTTTAATCAACCCTTTCACAAGCACTACACCATCTTTCGTTTTGGTATAAGCAGCTGTCGTATAGGTACTGCCGTAGTCTGTCCAGTTGTTCTGCAAGAGTAGGTTTGCCCACAGCGGTATCGTGAGTGATACGAGTGAACTATACCCCGACGTGCCGGCTGAGTTAGTTGCTGATGCTCTCCCTTCAACAACATCTTCATGGTCAGCTGTAGCCGTGTAAGTTGTTGTGTTCTGATTCGTGAATGCTGTTTGCCACGACCCACCGTTAATACGGTACTGGAAAGTATAGCCTGTTGCACCAGCTACAGTAGGCCAAGTAAATACGGCTGATACGGGGCTGCTGTGCGATACGGCAACTGTTGGCGCAGCCGGAGTCGTCGGTGTCACAACAGGAGCAATCGTTGATGCATTGATATCCAAACGTGTTACACGGATGGTGCCACTTTGATTGACGGTACGTCCTGCTGCGATTTTGTCGATGTTGAGCGACGCACTGACAGTTGTTGCGGCCTGTAGGGCAGTATTACGTACAGCAGGATCAGGATCGCTACTAGCTACACTGTTGGCTGTCGTTGCGTCAGCTGTGTTAAAGTATCTGACGACAAAGTCTTCGGCGTCAACAGAGTCGAGTAGCTTAGCATCCTGAGCCTTGCAGAACGTACTTGACCCAGGCTGGTCAATCATAAATGTTGGATTACAACTAGGCTGTTGCCACGGCAGAGCAGGTGGGACTGGACATCCAGCAGTGTTGTAGTTAGCAGGCGCGATAACACGACGCCATAAACTACTATCCTTTACAAAGTACACAATATTCATGGTCATTGGTATGTTCTGGCTCAGCTGGGTAGACGTACAATCGTTTGGTTGGTCGTCAAGGTAAAACAGCGATGACGTGGCAAGCAAGGGGTTACCGTTGGTCGCAAGGCTGTTGAGAATGAGCATATCTCCCTTGGTGCTGTCTATGTTTGTAAAGTTTGTCGTGTCGTTGTTATAGCCTTGCGGCGAAGTAAGAGGAGTAACGTTATTAACTGCCAAGAATGTACTGCTTAGTTTGACGTCTTGCTCAATCCGATCAAGACTGTCTTGGATGTCGTACACCAATGCACTCGACGAGCGACTTGCCAGTACGTCTCCTGTCATATTGACGATTGCCGTAATGAATCCACCTAGGAACAAAATAACAATCGGTGCGATGATTAGTAATTCAACGATTGTAAAACCGCGATTAGTAACTGGCTGAGATATTTTAGAACCTGACATACGTCCCATACTTTACTGTTTCTTGAGGCGTGTTGTATTGAACAGTGACATTAATTTTGGATACATTTGTGACGGCTGTGTACGGACAAGTAATATTCACCGAAACGGTTACTGCGCTGATGCCTGCAACTTCTATAGGCACGTTGTTAAGGGGTGTACTTGTACTGCACGGGTTAGTAGCTGATCCTGAGTAGCGGCGGAGGTAGTCATACGCGACGTTACTAGCGCGAGATTCACCGCGGGTCTTGCCACCGTCTTTGATAATGACGTTATAAAGCTGAAAGCCTGCAACCAAAAACGCCGCCGCGACAAACAACGTAATTAATAGTTCGACAGCAGTTAATCCTGATTCCTTGTGTGCGCTCATTGGTTTTTGCTCGTTACCATATACACGGTATTATCAGCTTCAAGTCGGTAATAAAGATTAAACTTACGACACCCCTGGTTGACGTTCGTACACAGTGTTCCATCAGACTGTAGCGGTTGGTACACATACTGATCAATGGTTGGTTGCGGGGTTACGCCAGCGGCCGTTTGTACACATGCCCCCGAACAGGTTGCTGGGGTAAATGATATGTAATCAAGGTCACTGTGTCCTGGTGCGACGAGTGACTTAGGATCCAAGTCGCGGAGAACTGCCAAAACGCCAGCATTTGTTCCACCGCCTGTTGTTGACGATATATACGTTCCTGGAGGGCGACCCAATTCGTAATTACCACTGTTGTAATAGAGCTCAAGATGCGTTGCGATTGCCTCTATATCACCCTTGCGCTCTGCGTCCCGCGCACTTATTTGGCTGCCGCGTAAATTAACAACGCCTAGAACAAGCAGGATACCCATGATCGTAACAACAATAATCAATTCTATAACAGTAAACCCACGACGATTCATGGTACTAGCATAAGAGTTTTGCGATTAAATCGCAAGACTAGGGTCATGCGTAGCGCACTTGCTTGCAGAGGGCGGACCCTTGCAGGATAGGATTTGGCTGTCGTGCGACCTATTCGAGAGGATTAAGTTAAATTTCTAAGGGCTCTTGTTCTATTTGGACGCCAAACTTATCACGAACTGCGCCGATGATTTGATCACGGGCGCTAGCAAGGTCATTGTAACTGGTCGCCGACTCATTAATAAGCACCAAACTGTTCTTGTCGTGTACGCGCATGCCGTGGATAACTGTGCCTTTTAGACCAGTCTGTTCGATTAACCAGCCCGTTGACAACTTAAACATACCGTCGCCCATGTCATACGCTGGCATGTCTGGATACGTCGTACGTAGTTCGTTTAGTTTCCAGTCTTCGATGACTGCATTTTTGAAGAATGAACCAGCGTTTGGCAGCAACGTAGGGTCAGGGAGTTTGTTGGTGCGGATATCAATCACCGCACTGCGAACGATCTCTTGGGTAAACGCATGGATGTCGTGTTCATCAAAGTACGTCTGCAACGCTTCGTAAAAAGGAGGTTGAGGACTTGATTTGGACAGTTTAATCGTGATTGACGTAATAACATACCGACCTTTTTCGCTGCTGCGAAAAATACTTTCACGGTAAGAAAAACCACAATCAGCGTTTTGTAGCGTGACGAACGCGTCTGTTTGCGAATCGTATGCAGTCAGCGACTGGAGAGTATCGGCAATTTCCTGACCGTAAGCTCCGATATTTTGCACTGGTGCTGCGCCAGTTGTGCCGGGGATCGCTGACAAGGTTTCGATACCACTCAGGTGCATATCGACTGTTTTTTTCACGGTCTCGTCCCAGCTTTCGCCGGCACCAATGCGAATTGTCGTTGAGTTTAAGTCGTCGGCAATAACCTCAAATCCTGGGATGCGCATACGAAGTACAACACCCGCGTAGCCTGCGTCGCCTGCTATAACGTTACTGCCCCCGCCTAGTACAAATACAGGGAGTGATTGTGATTTTGCCGTATGGTAGATTGTCGCGACGTCCTCGGGAGTGCGAGCCTCGGCCATGAAAAGTGCTGGTCCACCGAGTTTCATCGTCGTAAAGTTTTTGAGCGGAATGTTGGGGTGCATGTCCATATGTAACGTATTATAACCGAGACTAACGTAGAATTCTGATTAATGGTTTCTTCAGCAATAATACAAAGCGCTTCAGACGACGGTCGGATTTAATGAGATGTGTGTGTTGGTGAGCAATGCTTTTGGTAATAGAACTCGGTGAACGGGCAAAGAAACTATATCCACGCTTTTCATAGGCGCTGATCAGGTCGACGTATTCAATCTTTTCGTCGTTTTTCATTCCACTCAGATCGTTCGTGTGTCGATGAGGCACAATCATCAAGTGATCAATAATGCCTTGACCATCCCAAAAGTCGTAGGGAAACCGATTGCGGATGATATTAAAGTATTTTGCTTTGTCGACGAATTGATCATGATTTTCGGTAATTACACAAAAACTACATATACTGTCATCGGTCCGTTTTTGATGTTTACGATAAATCTTTTCTTGCTTTGAAGATCGCATACAATAGTTAACCTAGAGTTCTACTCATTCTTTAAGCTTTCGAATAATTGTGTGGCTTTTTGACGAAGTTCGTACTGGACAAAAACATGGTCGTGATAAAAAGCCGCTACGACGTTAGCTGAAACACCGTGTTCGGCTAGTTTTGTTGCCATTACCGCTGTTAAGCCGACCAGCTCAAGAGAAGTGTGGACATCTATGGTCAGCTTTGCATAAGGGCCCTCATTTTCAATACTCAGCGAATCCAGATAATCTTTGGGGGCAATAATCGCAAGCCGTCCGTTTTCGTGAAACGTCGCCAGAACTTCATCAGTTTTAATTTGTGTTTCGTCTTGAATACTGGCAAAACCATACTGAACATCATCACAAACGACTTTAATCGATTGAAGTGTTTGCCGTAGATCTGTAATACCTGACATTACTTATTATAATAACAAAAAAGAGCCAGATGAACTGACTCGTTTTTATTGGTACACCCGGCAAGATTCGAACTTGCGACACCTGGTTCCGAAGACCAGTGCTC
>CAZDKN010000046.1:0-5394 GCA_964506065.1 uncultured Saccharimonas sp. (SeqCode)
ATGCTGATGAGCGATATCTTTACGACAGACACCATTACAGTCGGGTTTAATAACATTCGCTTCGATGACGAATTCATCCGTCATCTTTTTTGGCGCAACTTTTATGATCCATATGAGTGGAGTTGGCAAGATGGTCGCTCACGCTGGGACTTGCTTGACGTTGTTCGTATGACGCGCGCGCTGCGTCCTGAAGGTATCGAGTGGCCAGTGGACGATAAAGGCCAGTCAACGAATCGGCTTGAGCTACTTGCGTCTGCAAACGGACTCGATCATATAAAAGCACATGACGCGTTGAGTGATGTTGAGGCACTGATAGCCCTGACGAAACTTATCCGTGACAAACAGCCCCAACTGTACGAATATTTACTGAACCTGCGTGACAAAAATGAAGTCAAAAAACTTGTTAACCTGGACGTAAAACAACCATTTGTATATGTGAGCGGGCGCCTAGACGCAGAATTTAACAAGGCAACGGTGGCGTTTCCTCTGACGGCGGGCAAAAACGGCAATGTTGTTGTCTATGATTTGCGCTACGACCCAGCGCCTTTTTTAGAGATGAGCTCCAAAGAGCTTGCTAAAAAACTGTACGCTACGTGGGATGAGCGTCAGGCTGAAGACTTCGTCAAACTACCCGTCAAAGAGCTGCAGTATAATCATGCGCCAGCGGTGGCGCCACTAGGTGTACTCGCACAAGGGGACGGGTGGAACAAAATCGGACTTTCAGAAGAACTGATTACGAAACATAAAAGTACGTTACTAGCAGCGCCTGGTTTTGCCGAAAACATGCGCAGTATTTTTGAAAGCAAACCAGACTACAAAAAATCGCCTGATCCCGAGGCGCAACTCTATGATAGCTTCGTGCCTGACGTTGACAAGGTGAGGATTGAGGCAGTACGAGGCGCCAGCGAACGTGAACTAGCCGACTTCCACCCGAATTTTAACGACGAACGGTTACCTGAGTTGTTACTCCACTACAAAGCACGTAACTTTCCTCGTAGTCTTGCCGAAGACGAATCTATTGCTTGGGAAAAGTGGCGTTCAGCCAAAATAACTACAGCGCTACCTGGGTTTATGAAATCGCTTCAGCGCATAGCTGCTACAGCCCAAGACGACAATAAACAGTACATGCTACAAGAACTACAATTGTGGGCTGAGAGCATTCTGCCTGTTGATATTGAGAGCTAAGCAGTACGACGAGTAGTTCGCTTAGTGCGGCGCACCGCTGGCTTGGCTGGCTCTATAAAGAAGAAGGTACGAAAACTCGGCCACACCGTGATGCGAAGAATAACGACGGTGATTGCTGTCGCCGTTGCCGACATCATATCGACTGCAGAGATGCGCACGTCAGTTCCAGGAATAACACCAGTAAAGACAAACAACATCAACGCATTTGCAGCATTGAAACCGTCTAAAATAATTAGGAGACCACCGACGACACAGATAGTTGTGATTATTTTTTTCATACACCGAACCTCTTGAACGCTTGTTGTCTAAGCAATATAGCACTCTAATTGTCAAATAGCAACGATAAGCAGAATCATTTCTAAAGCATCAGATAACATGTTTTTGCCAACTTTTTCAGCCCAGCCAAGCTGTTAACCAGGTCATATACGGTTATTTCTGAGAATCCCCTGAGCAGGAGTCTGACCCTTGTTCAGGGGATTCTCAGTTTTAAGCGTAAAGTTTTGTCGAGAACGGTGGTGAGACGGGACCGAGAGCCAAAAGAGGGATCGCTCATGCTTTTTGGACGAAAACCACACTGGAATAAATGACCAAAACAGAGTACAATAGTCGGGTTATGTCAGAGGTTATTCGAGTTGTCGGTGCGCGTGAGCACAATTTAAAAAATGTGAATGTAGAGATTCCACGAGATAAGTTAGTGGTCATTACGGGTCTGTCTGGATCTGGTAAATCATCGCTTGCCTTTGACACAATCTATGCCGAGGGACAACGTCGATACGTCGAAAGTTTGTCCAGCTATGCTCGTCAATTCTTGGGATTAATGGAAAAGCCAGATGTCGATCAGATCGACGGACTGAGCCCAGCGATCAGTATTGATCAAAAATCAACTAGCCGTAACCCGCGCTCGACGGTTGCAACCGTGACCGAAATTTACGACTACCTTCGTTTGTTGTACGCCCGAATTGGTGTGCCGCACTGTCCTGTCTGTGGTAAACCTGTAGCACGGCGGACTAGCGAGACAATTATCGACGAGATTATGAAGATCGAAGCGGGCAGCAAGCTAATGATTCTTGCGCCGATTGTCGCCAGTAAAAAAGGTGAGTTTGCTCATATTCCTGAACAGTATCGTCGTTTAGGGTTTGCTAGAGCACGCGTTGACGGAGTCGTCTATTCACTTGACGAGTTTCCGGATTTAGATAAAAAATACAAACACGATATCGAGATAGTGGTTGATCGTATTGCTATGGCGGCTGACATGACAGGTCGCGTTACGCAGTCTGTCGAACAGACACTCGAGCTAGCAGACGGCGTCATCCAGATATTAAACGCCGAAACGAACGAAGTGACGACGTACAGCCAACGGTACGCTTGTCTTGACCATCCAGATGTCGATATTCCTGAGCTTGAACCGCGTCTGTTTAGCTTTAACGCTCCCCAAGGCGCATGTCCTGTATGTACCGGGCTGGGGAGTCGCTTAGAAGTTGATCCCGATTTGGTCTTTAACCCCAACCTCACCATTGCAGAGGGTGCAATCAGACCGTACAATCGGGTTAATAGTGATGCTTGGTATATGAAGCGTTTGTCTGAGGTGGCTAGCGCTCATGGATTCAGTATTCAAACTCCTGTTAAAGACCTTTCGGCAGAAGACCTCGAGAAGGTTTTATATGGTACAGGCAGCCAAAAGTATACGGTCAACCTTGGTTCAGGACGAACCTACGACTCGACGTATGAGGGCGTCATTCCTAACTTGGAACGTCGTCACAAAGAGACGGACAGCGAGTTTATGCGCAAAGACATTGAGCGTTTCATGCGTGAGCGTGAGTGTCACGCATGTGGTGGTGCTCGCCTAAAACCAGTTGTGTTAGCAGTAACAATTCACGGTTTGAACATCATGGACATATGTAACCTAGGTGTTGATGCGGCACTGGATCTTTTCGAGAACAACCTCAAACTCACCGAACAAGAACAATTCATCGCTGTGCAGATATTTAAAGAAATTAAAGCGCGACTTGGTTTTATGAGCAATGTGGGGCTGAATTACTTGGAGCTGTCACGGGCAGCAAACACACTAAGCGGTGGTGAAGCGCAGCGTATTCGTTTGGCGACGCAAATTGGATCGGGTTTGCAGGGCGTACTGTACGTTCTTGACGAGCCTTCGATTGGCTTGCACCAACGCGATAACGATCGTCTTATTGGAACATTAAAACACCTACGAGACCTTGGCAATACTGTGCTAGTTGTTGAACACGACGAAGATACCATTCGTCACGCTGATTACCTGCTCGACATTGGGCCAGGTGCGGGCATTGCTGGTGGGCATGTTGTGGCGGCTGGAACACCAGACGAAGTAGCGGCAAACAAAGATAGTATCACAGGTCGTTATCTTAGTGGCGTAGAGAAAATCGAAGTGCCTAAAAAGCGACGACAAATCATACAGGATCGACAATTAGTTGTCCGCGGGGCACGCGAGAATAACCTCAAAGACATCGATGTTGCATTCCCACTTGGACTGATAACAGTCGTTAGTGGTGTTAGTGGTTCAGGCAAGTCCACATTGGTAAACGATATTTTGGCAAAAGAACTCTCTGCACGATTGCATCGTTCTCACGACATTCCCGGCGCACATGAGAATATTGAGGGCATCAAACACCTAGATAAGGCAATTATTATCGACCAATCAGCAATTGGTCGCACGCCTCGTTCTAACCCCGCGACGTACACAGGTGTCTTTACACCTATTCGTGAACTATTTGCCGGCACGCCTGAGGCCAACATTCGCGGTTACAAAGCAGGGCGCTTCAGCTTTAACGTCAAAGGTGGACGCTGTGAGAACTGTCAGGGTGATGGTATGATCAAGATCGAAATGCACTTTTTGCCTGATGTCTATGTAACGTGTGACGTATGTAAAGGTAAACGCTATAACCGCGAAGCGCTCGAGATAAAATACAAAGACGCTACAATTAGTGATGTCTTGGAAATGACGGTCGAGCAAGCCGCCAAATTCTTTGAAAACATTCCGACGATCGCACGCAAACTAGACACGCTTGTTGATGTTGGTTTGGGTTATATTCACCTAGGTCAGCCGGCGACGACGTTTAGTGGTGGTGAGGCACAACGTATCAAACTTGCATCGGAACTATCCCGCCGACCAACTGGCAAAACCTTATATATTTTGGACGAGCCAACGACTGGATTACACAGCGCAGACGTAAAACGATTGCTTGGCATTTTGCAAAAACTCGTCGAAACAGGGAACAGCATGGTCATCATTGAACATAATCTCGATGTCATCAAAACTGCCGATCATGTGATCGACATGGGTCCCGAAGGTGGACTGGCCGGTGGTCAAATCGTGGCGACAGGTACACCCGAAGAAGTCGCAAAGGTGAAAGAATCCTATACCGGACATTACCTCTCACAGATGCTCTAAGTTATTTACGTTTGAAAATAAAAGCTAATTGACGTTTTGTGCCGTTCCAAAATGCAACGCGCTGTTTTTTGTCTTTGAAAATATGGATAAGCGGAGGCAGTACTGATATTACAATGATGAGGGCAATAATAGGGAGTAGGACATGATCAATTTCGATACCGATGCTCTCGAACCATGACCCAACGAAATAACCAAGGTAAGTTACGCCTGCCGCCCACAACAAGGCACCGATAATGTTGAAGCGCAAGAATAGGGAGTAGTTCATGTGAGCAGCACCTGCGACAATAGGGGCGAAGGTACGAACGATCGGAATGAAACGCGCGATAATGATTGTCTTGCCTCCATGCTTTTCGTAGAACGCTTGAGCGCGTCTAATGTGCTCTTGTTTGAAGATACGAGCATCTGGCTTTTTAAAGATATGCGGTCCAGCGCGACGACCGAACGCATAACCGACGCTGTCACCAAGTACCGCGGCAATAAATATTATAAATACCGCCAGGTGAATATTAACGCTTAGTATATCAGCATGAATCAAGAAACCAGTTGTAAATAACAAGCTATCGCCAGGCAAAAAGAAACCAATAAGTAAACCTGATTCGGCAAAAACGACCGCAGCAACGCCAATAATACTGACGGCGACGATGAAATCAATTAGTTCAACTCCAGGAATCATACGTACCCTATTCTAGCACGAGGTGCACAAACTCACCACTTATGGTATAATGAAAGTATTAACTGCCCAAAGTGGCCTATAAGGAGAACACATGAGCAATATTTCACTT
>CAZDKN010000047.1:0-3654 GCA_964506065.1 uncultured Saccharimonas sp. (SeqCode)
GTATTCTTTACAGGCTTTGTGCGCGGCAAACAATGGCGTGATGCCTACAGTGTATCTGACATATTTGTGATGAGCTCTGTTAGCGAGCCGTTCGGACTAACAGCCCTAGAGGCTGCGCACCACGACAACGCAATAATCGTAACCAAACAAGCAGGTGTTGGCGAAGTACTGCACAGCATATTTCGCTATGATTTCTGGGACGTGGATCGACTAGCTGATCAGTTGGTCGCCATCGCGACATTAGACGCGTTAAAGCAGTCACTCAAAGAGAATGTAAAGCACGAATACGATCGCATTTCGTGGCACGACGTCGCCCAAGATTGTTTCCGAACATACAGTAGAGTCCAGCGTGGGGTAGCGCTATGAGTGATGCTACAAAACGACGCGGTATAGTACTGTACTTACATGTCCACCAGCCTCTACGTATCAGGCAGTACAGTGTGTTTGATACAGCCGTTAGCCATGACTACTACACCGAGTCTTCATACGATACAGACCGCAACAACGAGCGTGTTATGCGAAAAGTTGCCGATAAGTCATACCGTCCAATGATTGCTCTACTAGAAAAGATGCTCTCTTCGCACCCTGACTTTCACCTTTCGCTGAGTATTACAGGTACGTTCATAGAACAGGCTCAAATGTGGACACCTGACGTAATCGAAGGCTTCCAGCGGTTGGTGGCAACCGGCAAGGTCGAGATCGTCGCCGAAACGTATTACCACTCCCTCGCCTTCTTTTACAGTCGCAGCGAATTCGAAAACCAAGTCACAGCACACAAAAACAAAATCAAAGAACTATTCGGTGTCGATACGCACGTATTTCGTAACACCGAGCTCGCCTATAACGACGAGCTAGCCGCATGGGCAGACGAACAGGGTTACAAAGGCATCTTGGCTGAAGGCTGGGATCCGATTCTAGAGTGGCGCAGCCCAAATCACGTCTATCAACCAAAAGGCACGAGTAATATCGCCTTGCTGTTAAAGAACTATCACCTTAGCGACGACTTGGCATTTAGATTCAGCGACAAAGACTGGAACCAGTGGCCGCTTGACGCCGACAAATACAGTGACTGGGCTAACGCATCCATAGCTGACCAACCTCTTATTAACTTGTTCATGGACTTCGAAACGTTCGGTGAACACCAGTGGGCCGACACTGGCATCTTTGATTTCTTTGAGAGTTTTGTCAGCAAATGGTTATCGAATCCGAACAACACTTTCTATACCGCCTCTGATGCGATTGATGCGTTTGAACCTGTCGGAGAGATTAGTATGCCGCACACTGTAACATGGGCTGACACAGAACGAGACTTAACCGCATGGCTTGGTAACAGCATGCAACAAGAAGCCCTTCGCTATGTCTATTCTCTTGAGAACGACATCTTGCGATCTGGTGACCTGCAACTTATCGCCGACTGGCGCAAACTTCAAACGTCTGACCACGTCTATTACATGTGCACCAAATGGTTTACGGATGGTGACGTTCACGCGTACTTTAGTCCGTACGAATCACCCTACGACGCATTCTTATACTTTATTAATGTTGTTCGCGACATACGATGGAGATTACACGAACATCACCGCACAGGAGGACTCCATGGCTAGGCCGATTGTTCTGAGTAACGGTGAGCTGCATGTTGCTCTAAACAAGCATGGACTTGTACACGACTTTTACTTTCCTTATGTCGGTCTTGAGAACCACGCTGCGGGACGCAACATGCAGCACAAGGTTGGCATATGGGTTGACGGTGAGGTAAGCTGGCTAGATAGCGACCCAGCCTGGTCATTTGAATTTTCTTACCCTCATAGTGCTTTAATCGGCCATACAATCGCAAAGAACGACCGTATAGGGGTGATCATCGAGTTTGATGATTGCGTTGACGCGCAGATGAGTGCATTTTTGCGCAATATACACGTCATAAATACGCAAGGATCTGATCGAGATATTCGTTTATTTGTTCACCAAGTGTTTGCAATCGGTGATTCGCGCAGCAACACTGACACAGCGCAATATTTACCCGATAGTGATGCAGTTCTTCACTACCGCGGTCGTCGAGCATTTATTATATCTGGAGCAAATGGAGAACAATCCTTTGATCAGCACAGTATTGGTCTGTTTGGCATAGAAGGCCACGAAGGTACGTATCGCGACGCTGACGATGGTGAGTTGAGTGGCGGCGGTGTCGAACACGGACGAGTTGATTCTACGCTTCGGTTCAAACTGCATATCAGCGCACATGGCTCATCACGGGTACACTATTGGATTGCCGCAGGACGGTCAACGAGACTTGCGTTGTTCGTACACAAACAGATCAAAGAGTCAGGCGTGCTCGCTCGTATTAGTAGCACTGCCGACTGGTGGCACAATTGGCTAAAGCCTGCCCAGATGACTGCAAATAAACTACCCCTTGCCTACCGTAAATCTTTCATAGAAAGCGTCATGATTATCAAGTCACAGACTGATATGCGCGGCGCAGTAATAGCGAGCACAGATACTACCATGCTCAACTATTCTCGTGATGCATATGCGTACTGCTGGCCACGCGACGGATCGTTTGTCCTGTGGCCGTTGATACGCATGGGCTACAAGGACGAAGCGTACAGGTTCTTCGAATTCTGCAAGCGAGGCCTGCATCCTGACGGCTATTTGATGCACAAGTATCGTGCCGACGGTGCTCTTGGCAGCAGCTGGCACCCTTACCTTCAGGACGGGGTTGTAGCACCTCCTATCCAAGAAGATGAAACGGCACTAACCCTGTTTGTGTTTGCCCAATACTTCAAAATGCATCCAGATGAAACCCTGATCAAAGAGTTTTACGACGACATGATCGTGCCTATGGCTGACTTCTTAGCTACCTACATCGATGAGACAACAGGCTTGCCTCGACCAAGTTACGACCTGTGGGAACAAGTGTTTATGACCACCACATTTACTGTGTCAGTTGTCTACGCCGCGCTGTTAGCTGCATCAGATATCGCTGAAGCTTCAAGCGATCCGGACAACGCTGTCAAATGGCGCACGGCAGCAGAAGACATTAGCACAGCTGCTCACAAACACCTCTATAATGAGTCTCGTCAACATTTCTACAAGGGTCTCAACGTCAAAGACGAACAAATTGTTAAAGATGAGACGATAGATACCTCAAGTGTATTTGGTGCATTTATGTTCGGTCTATTTTCACTTACAAGTCACGAGTTGACGTCATCGATTGCAACGGTGAAAGAGCTATTTGGTGTTAACCAAGGCGCATTAGGACTGCCTCGCTATGAAAACGATGACTACCGCCGAGAGCACAACGAAGTCACAGGCAACTATTGGTTTATAACCTCCATGTGGCTCGCACAATACGATGCCGACACTGGGCACTTGGACAAAACGTTTGAAATACTGGATTGGGTAAAAGCTCATGCTCTGAGTACAGGCATGATGGCAGAACAACTAGACCCAGTTACGGATCAGATTATCTCCCCTGCACCTCTGACGTGGACCCAAGCTGAATATGTATCAACCTTACTCGACACGATCGAGAAAGATTAGCGGCATGTCGTCGTCAGTTAATAAAATACTACGCGCAGCAAAAGATATAGCAGCACGCATTGGTTTGGTTAGTCGCCGACGTAAACGAATTATAACTCGGTTTGCTCAAAAGTTTAG
>CAZDKN010000047.1:3664-5249 GCA_964506065.1 uncultured Saccharimonas sp. (SeqCode)
TGACCAACACGACGACGAACACCATGTTGTCAGTGGACTTACCGTCAGTTCTTCTCACCAAGACGAACATTACTGCGTAGGCTCGTTCGATGGATACGACGTAAGCTTTGTCGATCGATATGATATTCTTGAAGCCCCACATAAGCCTCTTCGAACGCATCGATGGATCATCTTTGAGATTGACCTTCATAACAACGACCTCCCCCACATATTCCTTGGTGCACACAATCACCAAGATTCGTCCTATGCCAAACTATTTACTGCTGTGCCTTCCTTGCAGCCCATACCACTCGGTACGTTTGAGTCTCATAGTGATGAGTTTACGAATCGCTATAGTCTATTCGCATCAGCAGCCCAGTTTATAGAAGTTGAGCGCTTATTTACAGCTGAAGTTACTCGTACAATTGCCGCCCACTTTTGGCCACTGGCAGCCGAGGTTTACAGAGGTTCGCTATTTATCTACGCAGACAACTCTACGTTGTCGTCAAACCTACTCGAAACAATGCTTAAAAACGGGCTTTGGCTGACACACCAACTCGACCAGCGTGCATATCGTACAGACACCAAGGCCAGTGAAGACTAGCCTGTCGCGTTGCCCAGCCATGCTACCGCGCTTTAACTCGGACTTCTAATGCTATCGTCAAAGTTCAGCCTCTCTATAAAGCTGAGAATTTGCTGAACAAGGGTCTATCCCTGGTAACAGTGTGGTTTCGTATAAATAATGCGCTCTCTATGATCAGGAGCGCGTGATTGATAGCATGGAGATATTAACCCTTACGAGGTTTGATTTCGTTGCGTCCAAGGTTTTTCTTGGTTTCAACGTAAAGAGCGTGAGTACGAGCAATTGGGTCGTACTTCTTTAAAGAAAGCTTCTCGGTAGTGTTCTGGACGTTTTTAGTCGTGTAATAAGAACGGTGTCCGCTGAGTTCGCTGACAAGTCCTACTAGTTTTCGCTTTGTATTCTTTTTTGGCATAACTGATAAAGTATAGCAAACAACCTCTGATCTATCAACCCCTTAAAGTACGTATTATCGGAAGTTATTGAAAGCTACTGGAAAATCAAAGTCTGCGCGCCGAATAAGTTGCATAGCAGCCTGTAAGTCGTCCTTACTAGAGGCCGTTGCGCGTACTGCCTCACCTTGAATCTGGGTCTTTACTTTTGGTAGTTCGTCCCGTAACAGCTTGGTTACCTTTTTTGCCTTTTCTTGGTCTAGCCCAGCAATAAACGGAATTTCCTGCGTCGCTTTTAGGTTAGAGGTTACAATCGTCTTGGACAAATCCAGTACTTTACTGCTTAGCTCCCTTGCGGAAAGCTTTTTACGGATGATATCGACAATACTTTCGATCTGCCAATCATTTGCTCCGATCACCTTAAAACCCTTCTTGTCGTCCAACCAGTCGATCTCTGCAGGCGTATTTTTAAAGTCATATCTACCAATAATTTCTTTTTGCACCTGAGCGAAGACATTGTTCATCTCGGCTTTGTCGTATTCGGACACTATATCAAAACTAAATGTTGCCATAGCTCTATTATACCAGCTGATTGATAACACTACTGTGCATATGCTAAAATCGGTCGAGGTAC
>CAZDKN010000048.1:0-5191 GCA_964506065.1 uncultured Saccharimonas sp. (SeqCode)
TTGGTCTAGTATTTCAACTGTCGCGCTATACGGTGCATTCATCAAGATTAAAGGAGACCACGAATGAAAATTCTAGCAGTCGGCGGGGGATCGGGCGGTCACGTTACTCCGGTCGTGGCCGTTCTTAGAGAGATTCGAAAGAGTCATCCGCAAGCCGAGATTCGTTTTTGGTGCGACACCAAATTTGCTTCACATGCACGGTCGCTTTTTGTCAGTTTTGACCCAGAGCTGAGAATAGATAGTATTGTGTCGGGTAAGTTTCGCCGGTACCATCATTTAACGGTGCTACAACAGTTGTTGTGGGTGCGACTTGTGCTACTGAACATTCGGGATAGCTTTTTAGTGGGGATTGGGTTTGTACAGAGTTTTATGAAGCTCGTCGTCTGGCGTCCCGACGTCGTCTTTACGAAAGGTGGCTATGTATGTTTGCCTGTCGGCCTTGCGGCCAAGGTACTACGTATCCCGCTAGTCATACACGACTCTGATGCGCACCCAGGTCTGACTAACCGCATATTGTCGAAGTGGGCAACCAGTATTGGTACAGGCGCACCCTTGGAGTATTACGACTATCCAAAGCAGCGCTCGCGATATATTGGCATCCCGATATCATCGGACTTTCATCCATTCTCTGAACATGAGCGCACTGTAGCAAGAGAAGAGTGGGGGATTGACCTTGACCGTCCCCTCGTAGTAATTACGGGTGGGGGACTCGGTGCTCAACGAATTAATAATGTTGTCGTCGAGATTCTTCCTGAATTAAAGAAGCTTGCATCAGTGGTGCTGATTGCAGGTAGTGCTCAGTATGATGAATTACGCGCCCTAACACCCCCTAATAGCACACGCTTCCAACTTTATCCTTTTATAGCTGAGGGTATGGCTAGCTTGCTGGGTGGTGCTGATGTGGTAGTAGCGCGAGCTGGCGCAACGACTATTTTGGAACTTGCGGCACTAGCAAAGCCAACAATTTTGGTGCCGAACGGCAAACTTACAGGTGGACACCAGTTGAAAAACGCCCGGGTATATTCTGACGCCCATGCGGTTAATATTGTTGACGAGGATGCAATGCTTGAAGACAAAACAGTATTAGTCGAAGCTGTGACGTCGCTGTTGGGCGACAGTTCAAAACTTGCCCAACTTTCGACTAATATCGTAACCTTCGCACGACCAAACGCTGCTCGTGATATGGCTGATATGATTATTGATGCGGTGAGGTAATAGAAGGTGGGTTTGTTTCGAAAAAGGACATCATCTAACGCCTTGCCTGGTCGTCGGTCGTTTGCTGGCGAAACTCGTGCATCAGCTGGTCAAACCGATCGACAGCACGTCTTTGCTCGTAATCGGACGCTTACGGGCAGTACTTCAACGCGACTTAGTGGCGCTAGTAAATATGCCGATTTACAGTCTCCTAGGACTCAGGCACATCACTTAGCACTCCATCGACGAAAGATCGGTTTGGTATTTTTAGGTGTTATTGCTAGTGCAACACTCTTGTTCTTACTGTTAATGCAGTTTACAGCTAGTGTTACTATTAGCGTTTCCGATACATCAATTTCCAAAAAGATTGATAGTCAGCTATACGAAAAGACCATCAATGAATATCTTGGGATGCACCCACTCAGTCGGCTCCGTTTCATGTTCGACGAAGCACACTTAAGAGATTATTTGATAACAGTTGTGCCCGAGGTCGTCGATGTAGCTGAGATATCTATGGGTTCGATTGGCGAGACTAACGTTGCGCTGACGATGCGTCGTCCGGTTGCGGGTTGGACGATTAATTCTCGGCAGTATTTTGTTGATTCGCACGGAGTTGCCTATGAACGTAACTATTATGAAAATCCATCAGTACAGATCGTTGATAACAGCGGAGTTGCCTTGGAGCAGGGGACGACAGTGGCGAGTAACCGGTTCTTGGGCTTTGTTGGGCGTATTGTAGCTCTGTCCAAAGAGCGAGGATATATAGTTACCCAGGCTATTATTCCCTCGGGGACAACACGCCAGCTAGAGGTTGTACTAAAAGATGTGGTACCACATGTGCGTTTATCGATCGACCGCCCAGCAGGGGAGCAGGTAGAGGACATGGCACGTTCGCTGGTGTATCTGTCTTCACGTAACAGTACACCGTCGTACATAGATGTCCGAGTAAGCGGTAAAGCGTTCTATAGGTAAGCCTACTCTCTAGACCTACTCTCCCTCACTGCGTGTTCTATATTTGTTCTATATTTTGATGTATTCAATATAGTATAAAAAAACATATTATCATATCCAAATAACCAAAAAGCAAATATGTCAAAAAAAGGTGAGCGGGGCAGTGCTGAAATATTTTCACAGAAAAGCAAATAGACACGTGGCATTGTGGATAAGTGTATAGGTCTAGTGATCTAACGTAGCGTATATCACAATGTCCTGTATGTGTAGTGTGAAGCATGACGTGCACATAATAATTAAAATAATAAACAAAACTAAACAGACGTATACAAAGAATAGTAGCCCTACTGCTCCCAGGGTATATTTGTTGATTTTTACCTATATGCAAGACGCATGTGTAGTCATCTATTGGCTATATATTTAATGTCGTGAAAGATATATTGTGCGACGCATAGTCTATATACAACTACACTGCCTATTCTGTGTATTTTTCTTTTTAATCACTCTCCTGTTTTTGTTTGTGTTCATATAATAATGTTCGTACTTCCCTTGCACGCGCATTGAACGTGTCGTAGTGCACTTATAGGCTTTATCGCTCACATACTTACACGTATATATAGATGTTCTAAATATGTTCTATTTATGTAATCGACATAATTCTATATGTGAGTAGTCGAGCGACGTGACTTAACGATCGATTTTAATTGTGTCAGGTTCGTCTTTGGTTTGAGTCGTTGCAGGCTGCTCGGACTGTGTCGCTTCGTCATGGTTCGCAGCTTTTTTACGGCGCGTTCGTGTACGTTTGCGCTTGGTAGGAGTAGGGGGCTCGCTCCCCTGCTCTGCAGCGGTTGCTGGTTCAAAAACAACACCAGCAGACTGAGCGAGCGCGTCTATCGGCCACTTCTTGGCCTGCGCTTGTGATTGAGGGGCTTTCTGAGAGTTATTAACAGGTTGGATAGCGGTTGCTATCTCCTGTTCTATCTCGGCTCGTGAGCGGCTATAAAAACGACGGGTGTTTTCGATAATGCGACCAGTGTTATCGATCTGTGGCAAAGGTAGCGTCAGCGTTGTAGCAGTAAAGGCGGGTGCTTTTTCGCCGTTAATCACCATGTTGATGATAAAGTGACGATTGTGCATTTGCAGAAGGTCGGTTGGCTCGAACTGCGGCTCGAACTGCTTGGCAAGAATAGGCGCATCGTCAGCCGAGACTCGGAACGAAATCATAGTACCGACGTTACCAAACACTGCGTCACGAACCGTCTCATTCATCTGAGAGATGTATTGGTTAGCAACTGTCAGGTTAAGTCCGTACTTGCGTGCTTCAGACAGAATAGTGGCAAATGAATCTGTGGCGAAGTTCTGGAACTCATCGACGTAGAGATAGAATGGACGCCTGTCCTCTACTCTTTCGATATCGCTACGACTCATTGATGCAAGTTGGATTTTTGTCACCATGAAGGCACCTAGGATGGCTGCGTTGTCCTCGCCAATAAGACCTTTTGACAGATTAACGATAAGGATTTTACCCTCGTCCATGATCTGTCTGATGTTGAACGTGCTGTGGGGTTGGCCGATAATGTTTCGAATGATTGGATTGGCGGTAAAGGCACCGACTTTGTTAAGTACAGGAGCAATCGCCTCTGAAACGAACTTGTCATTCCAGCTTGCGAACTCAACCTTCCAGAAGTTCAAGACGACGGTATCTTGGCAGTACGATAGTGTTTCTGCGCGGAATTTTTTATCTGTTAGCATGCGCGTAATGTCGAGCATTGTCGTAGTCGGGCGATCAAGTAACGCCAGAATCGTGTAACGCAGGATATATTCTAGACGTGGTCCCCAACTTTCGCCGAACATTCGCTTCATAACACCGATAACTTCCGAGCTGATGTTTGTCTTTTGACTAGGATCAGTTACTTCAAGGGGGTTGAAACCGAGAGGATAGCCGGTATCAGCTGGGTTGAAGTAGATAACATCGTCCAGACGACTGCCTGGGATAAAGCGCATATTGTTAACAGCAAAGTCACCGTGCGGGTCAATGATGGCATAACCATGACCGTGGAATATGTCGCTCAGGGCAAATAGTTCGAGAGTTCCTGACTTCCCTGCCCCAGTTTGACCGATGATATATACGTGCCTAGAACGATCAGAACGAAGCATGCCGAACTGATGATTAATGCCGCGGAAATTTGTTAATCCAAACGCACTGATATTTTCGTCGATTGCAGGGTTGCCAGTGATAATAGGCAGTTTAGCAGGCGGCTCAGCGGTTTTGTTGCTTGCCCAGACGATGTTTGGTGTTTCTACATTAGTGTGAGGAAGGTGGAAGACACTCGCCAGCTCTTCGATGTTTAATATAAAGCCGCGATCGGCAAAGGAACGGGCTCGATAGCGAGCTAACTCTTCCTTTTTAAAACTAGCGCCTGATACTTTGAACCCATTGAGGTTGGTACTGTTGAACTGTTTGAATGTACCGACAATCGCCTGCATGCGTAGTCGCGCGTTTGCGGTACTGTCACCGAGGTATGCTAGGCGGATTTTTACTTCATATCCTAACTTTGTTGCCTTGGTTGCAGCTTCGCTAATGCGAGTTTTGTTGCGGTCTGAGAGCTCTTTTACACCTGCACCACTCCCCTGTTCTGGTGGTTTCCAGAGGGCTTCAAACAAACCTGCCAGCCAAGTAAAATCTATTGCTTCTGCACCAGCAGCCGAGGCCTTACCTTTTTTGACATCAGCAATCCATTTGTCTGAGCGTTTATGCCAATCATCTGTTACTGGACGGACGAGGATTTGTATCCACACTTCTTCGCCTGTTGTTTCAAGCTTGGCAAGGGTGCCTGTGATACCTGCAAGGGGGTCAACCTCAAAGCTTTGGAATGTTTTTATTGGCAGCACGTCAGGTTCGGTAAGAGTGATTTCGGATGTGTAAACGACACTGTGCTCACGTTCGTGCGTCACGTAGTCTTCGTCGGCTTCGCGAATCTGCACTGTTGGGTATTGAGAGTAAATCTGTCCCTCCACGAAGCTGCGTAGGGTGCGAGGAACCCAT
>CAZDKN010000049.1:0-5165 GCA_964506065.1 uncultured Saccharimonas sp. (SeqCode)
GGTCACTGCCTGTAATTTGAACTTTTGGCTTCTTCGCAACCGTTACACATGTAGGATTTGACGTCGTCGTTCCACCGTTGTGAGTCGACGGTGTTGCAGTTGTCACACGACAAATCGTTCTACCCACATCTGATGCCTGAGCTTCGTATTGCGAAGTGTTTGTTACCCTACCTGCTTCACCAACCCTATGCCCTGAGGCAAGGGTCCAAGCAGGTCCGTTTGTGTTCGGCCAATCCCCTGTGTTTTGGTAACGCCAAGTGATGCTTCTGTTTGTAATGTTCGATCCGTTATTGACAATGCTGTGCGTCCATGTAATCCGTTCGCCTGGTTCGACGATTGTCTTGTCTGCCGACGATGTAACGGTTACAGACCATGGTGGGTTATTGGCGTAACAAAATCCGGCCACGTTTACGCCGAAGCGATAACTGCCTTTATCGGGTATAGTGTTAAAATGCGACTCCGCCGTTGATACACTTAACCAGTTTCCCCCATTGTTACCCTTGTATCCATACCACCCAGGCCGCCAAATAGCCGTATTCCATACATACACCTTAGCGTTGTTACCGGAATTATTCCCGCCCGAACGCTGAACAATAAAAGCATCAAACCTACTGGCACCTTCCGCAATACACTGAGAGCGTACCGTATTCCATGGACCACCGGTAGACCAAGCTTCAGGACCTGACGGATTATTAACATCATAGCTATACCATCCGTATCCATTACTCGACCAATAAGAGCCTGCGCCTCCGCTAGGATTACCTCCTGGAAGAATTAAGGCTTGTGTATTTGGCACAAAAATAAATAGCCCGACTATTAATAGCACCAGGCCTGTTAAACCAACCGCTGTTTTTTTAACCGAAAGTCTCATCAATCTCCACCAATTCCTGTCAGTTGACTTAGGTACTCTTGTGCTTTGGCTTCATCACCTAACTCAAGGTAGGCCAAGCCAAGCTGAAGGTACATACTATTTTTATATACTTCATTGCTATCAATATATGGCTCCTCAAGCGATGGCAGTATGGTATCTATGGACTCCTGAGGACGACCAGTTTGGGTCAATAATGAAGACTTTGCAACGTATGCATCAACGATATATGCATCATTTCCACTTTCGTTAGCAGCACTTACTTCAGCATCGATAATCTCTTCCGCTTGTTTAATCGACTCTTTATCACCTGCGGCGATAAGATCGTTCACTTTATCCGCGGATTTTCGGAAGCTCTCTTTGTATGCAGTCCCTGTGGAGAGCTCCTTGTCTGAGCCACTGAGTTTTAGTTGTTGAGCGAAAAATCCTGTGCTGACACCGTAGTAAGCAGCCACGCCACCGCCCAGCAATAATACCACTACTATGAGCACTATGATTTTCTTGCGAGATTTCTTAACTGCCATAATTAAGCCAATTATAGTATACCGCTTATGCGAATACAATTCATATCTGTTAGAATAAATTTATGTCTTTGTCTATCGGAATCGTGGGTCTACCAAACGTGGGTAAGTCCACCCTATTTAACGCGCTAACTAATAACTCCATCTTGGCGGCTAACTACCCGTTCGCTACGATCGAGCCCAACACAGGTATTGTTGCTGTCCCCGATTCACGCCTGCAAGTGTTGGCTGACTTGTACCAGACAAAAAAAGTTGTTCCTGCAACCGTTACATTCGTTGATATCGCCGGCCTCGTCGCTGGCGCCAGCAAAGGCGAAGGTCTTGGCAACAAATTTCTGGCGAACATTCGACAATGTGATGCTATTGTTCATATCGTGCGGGCGTTTCACAACGATGATATCGTCCACGTCGAGGAACGCATCGACCCAAAGGCTGATATCGAAATTATCAACACCGAGTTGATTCTAGCCGACATCCAGACTATCGAAACGCGCCTACCAAAGGTTATCAAAGAATCAAAAGCGCTACCAAAATCACGCGCAGCGGCAGAATACCTGCAGGAATTACTTGATCATTTAAACGCTGGCACGCCACTTTCTGCGCTGCCAACGCTAAACATGGAGTACGTCAGTGACTTGCATCTGCTGACTGCAAAGCCAGTTATTTATGCATTTAATGTCGACGAAAAGACACTTGTTGATAAGGCTAAAAAGGCAGAACTATCAGCTCTTGTCGCCCCTGCCCGAACAATTTTTGTATGCGCTCAGCTAGAAGAAGAGATTAAAGAGTTATCAGAGAGCGATAGCACAGAACTACTCGAAAGCTACGGCGTCAAAGAGACCGGTCTCAGCCAAATGATTCACGCCGCCTATGATATCTTGGGCCTTCAAAGTTACCTGACGGCAGGCTCAGATGAAGTCCGTGCTTGGACAATCAAAAAAGGCGCCACTGCCCCACAGGCAGCCGGCGTCATTCACGGTGATTTTGAACGTGGCTTCATCGCAGCCGCAATTGTTGACTACGACGACTTAATCGCTGCAGGGTCGGAAACAGCCGCCAAGGCTGCTGGCAAAATGCGCACAGAGGGCAAAGACTACGTCATGCAACCAGGCGATATTGTCGAGTTTCGTTTCAATGTTTAGTTAAAAGAGTTTTTGTTCAGCATGGAAATACTGACGGAACCAACGCATCATTTGGTCACCCATGCCGTACTTCTTTGTACCAGCAGGAAGTGTAATAACTAACGGTTGGTTCGATGGACCAGGATCGGCAACAAGGTAGTTTGGATTACCCGATATATAAAGGTATAAGCCGTAGTTACCGTCTGGTACATTCGTTATAGTCTCGTCGTATCTACCAGGACCTGTAATTGTTTTGAAGCCGATAGACCTCTGCTCGTTCAGGGTCGCATCGATGTCCGCACTCGCTGCACCGTTTGCTAGTTCATAGTTAAACTGTACGCGCACATCATTATCAACTGTGCTTACAACGACATCAGTGACCTTCGCATGTGACGTTGCACTGACCAACACACCTTCTTGTGGCCGAGCAGATACCGTATTTTCAGCTGTTAACAGGCCTGTTGCTGTAAGTATTCCAGCAAACAATACTCCGATTGCTAGCTTGTTGATTCTTTTCATTATTAATTCCTTTTTGTTTTTGTTAGTGAACCTTTATGTCATACTATCATGTTTATGCTAAAAAGTCAATCCCTACCGTCTTCCCCTCCCCGCAGAGCCTGAATTTTAGCTGAGCAAGGGTCTATCCTCTGCACTACGTCGATACTTAATAGCCAAGATTATAAGGCTCATCAGGTTCGTGTATCGATAATAAACATGCCACAGGAGGTTCGTATAGTGGGTTTGCTTTATATTCGGCAGTGATGTTACGACTATCGATTTCGCACTGCTGTCGATTAGTAGTGCGAGAACCTCGAACCGCTTGATAGATAAAAATCGTGAGGATAAAAAGCAGTACTGCGACTGCTACGACGACAAAAATAGCCGCTGGTATTGAACGTTTCTTTAGATTCTTAGGCTTAGCCATATATCAGGATTATAGCATTTCAGTGGTAATTGCGTTCCAAATCTGAAATATAGCTGAGCAAGGGTCTGACCCTGGTACAGGGGGATTTAAGGTTTTTTGAGGCTGGGGATTGGGGGTTGGAAGCTGGAGGCTGTTGTTGGCGAGATAAAGCGAAATTCGAATGGGATTAGAGGTTAGCGAGGGGTTTGAGGAGGTAGAAGCGTTCTTGGTTACCTTTGGCGCCGGCGACGTCACTGTCGCGTTTGTCTACGATCACGAACTTCTCTTTTGCCCAGATTTCGAAATCTTTTAAGATTTGACGGCGAATGGAATCGTTTTTGATGATACCTTTGTTGGTTTGGTCCTTACCTGCTTCGAACTGTGGCTTTACCATCGCGACAACTTGCGTATGAGCGTCGCTCAAGTTTTCGTGGATGTGAGGCAAGATGTCGCGTAGGCTGATGAACGACACGTCGATGACTATAATGTCGGGCTTTGTTTTCAAATGAAAGTCACGGATGTCTGTTTTTTCGTGCAGTTCAATCTGTGGATTACGGCGGAGGCTGGGATGTAGTTGATCAGTACCAACATCGATGGCGTAAACCTTTTTGGCACCGTTTTTCAGCGAGTAGTCGGTAAATCCGCCGGTACTGCTACCGACATCTAGTACAACCTTGCCACCAAAATCGAGTTTTAGCACTTCGGCGACTGACGCTAGTTTCAACCCTGCCCTACTGACGTACTGCGTGTCGGCCATTAACTTTATGACAGAATCTGGACGCACGAAAAGCCCAGGTTTGGTCATAATATGGCCGTCGACAGTCACCTTTTTCATTTTGATCCAACTCTCGGCCTGTGAACGAGTCGTTGTCATCCCGCGCTGGGTCATAACGATGTCTAGTCTTTGCTTTGTCATTACAACCCCTTCTCTGGCAATAGGAATCCTATTTTTTGCGTTCGCGGTAGTCGCCGCTTGATGTGTCGACTGATATGATTTCACCTGTCTTGATGAATGACGGGACCTTAACAACTAGCCCAGTTTCCAGTGTGGCGTCTTTTAATACGCTGCTGGTAGTGTCGCCTTTGGTAACGCTTTCGGTGTAGGTTACCTCTAGATACACGTTCTTTGGCAGTTCAACGTTCGTGATGATGCCGTCGAATGATTGTAGTCCTAGGCCTTCGCCTTCTTTCAGGTAGCCTGCAGCATCGTCGACTAGTTCAGATGGCAATTCGAACTGCTCGAAACTTTCTGGGTCCATGAAGTGATAGCTTGATCCATCGGTGTACAGGTATTGTACTGAACGAGTCGTCACGTCAGCAGAGTCAATCTTTTCCTGACCTTTGAAGGTCTTGGGAATGACGCTGCCATCAATCAAGTTTTTCAACTTGACGTTCACGATGCTACCACCGCGACCCATAACCTTTTGGTTATAGTCGGTGACGCGGTAAGGCTTGCCGTCAATTTGAACGACAACGCCTTTTTTCAAATCTGTTGGCGAGTAAGCCATAGACTATCCTTGGGTTACGAATGGAAGTAATGCAAGGTGACGGGCACGCTTGATAGCAACAGCTAATTGACGCTGTTGTTTAGCAGATAGGCCAGTTTTGCCGATTGGCTCGATTTGTCCGTAGATGTTGATGAATCGTTGCAAAACTTTGACGTCTTTGTAGTCAAAAAATGCTGGGGTGTCTTTTTTAAATCGTTTAATTGCCATGATATTGCGCCCAAGGGCTTATGAGACAAACCTACG
>CAZDKN010000050.1:0-465 GCA_964506065.1 uncultured Saccharimonas sp. (SeqCode)
AACAATACAATAAACGCCAAAGTAATTGCCGTTGTCAGTGGTCCTGGAGGAAAAATACCGATAGCACTCACGACAAGTCCGGCATCAAAACTCCATATAGTACTAAGGATCGACCCCGCAGCTAGGGCTAGTCCAAGTAGCCCAAAGCGACGCCTGGTCATGAACGCGGCGACAAACAAAACAACCGCAAGAGCTGCAAAAATAATCACAACGTTCATCAGCGAATGTCCTCTAGGTTAACGTCAAAGATAGCTGTTCTACCTACTCGAATCGCCTTGTTATCAGCAGTACCTGCAGGTAATTCAACGACATACCGAGCGTCCTTTTTCGGCACAAAGACTGTTTTTTCGCCGCCTTCTGGTGAGGCCTTCTTCACGATCTCGACAACTTTTTTGTCTTTGTCTAGCCAAATAATATCAATGGGTACTTTCATGTCCTTCATCCATATACCCCATGTACTGTCAC
>CAZDKN010000050.1:475-4968 GCA_964506065.1 uncultured Saccharimonas sp. (SeqCode)
AGATCAACGCTTGGTTTTCAGCCATACTATTCACTCCACCAAGTCCCTTTTCTCTATCTTCCTGCGTGTAGGCTATGTGGGCATCAAACGCGCCGCTACCCAGGTACAGTGGTACGGACGACTGGAATTTAGACAGCATAAAAAGCACTGCACTAGCCACGACAACCAACACAATACCACCTACTAATATCGCAGGACTGACGCCTTTTAATCGCGTGATCATCATACTGTCTTGCTACCTGTCATAAGCATTATTATAACAGGCTCAGATAAGAGCGGTTTTTCTATGCGCTACGAGGAGCTTTGCGACTTGCTACCGTCACGTTGATCTTGACCGACTGCTCGAGGCGACGTATATCAGCAAGAAGCCTCGATCGGTTTTGGTTAAACAGTACGATTGTAAACACAGGTGAATCACCGTTGCGCGCAAAGTCGCACATATCACCAATCTTTTTAACAATATCGATTCGTTTAAATGACTCTAGTTTGCGAACTTTATTCACGCCGTTAATACTCGCTAGTTTGCCTTTTTTGCGTGCATAAAACTGCATCACAGACGTGTATCCGCGCGGTTTTTTGGTGATAATCGGCTTTTTAGGAATTCGTATCAGAATATCATTGAGAGAATGGTTAAACCCATAGGACAATTCGTACATCTCGTGACGGAACCCACCAACACGCGGACCAAGTTCAACTACCTTCCAACCATCTTCAGTCTTCATCAGTTCGATATGGCAAGTGGTACTTCGCATGCTCAGCGCTTCGATTGCTTTTTCTGCCGCACGTTTAGCGTGTTCTACTTTGTATGCTTTTAGATTGACGGGCGTAATACGCATATACCCAAAGAAATCTTCGTACCCGACCGCACGGCCAGTCTTGACGTGCACAAGTGGCGTATAATAAATCACACCGCGCTGGTTGACATAGGCGTCAATCGAATACATGACACCTTCCATAAATTCTTCGACAAGGATCTGAGGCTCTCCCCGACCTTTACGTTCTTTGTAGATGCGGTTAATCTTGCGGACAGTATTTTTCAGATTTGCTTCCAGCTCTTCGCGGTGATAACAAATCGTCACAAGCAAGCTAGCAGCGAGACCTGATGGTTTGATCATCAGTGGAAAGCCGACCGTTCGCTCAATACGGTCAAGCGTCTCTTGGGTCGCGTCGTGTACAACGGTGAACTTTGGAGAAATTGCCTTATCATGGTTACGAAGCAACTGGCGCATACGAACTTTGTCTGTTGTCCAATCAAGCGAAAGTTCAGACGGCGTATTGATGTATGGAACATGTGGGATAACCTTTTTGAACAAAGGAATATTTTTCTCCGCGCGGCAAGTTACCGCCAAGAATCGTTCTTTGTACGGAGCAAGTGCTTTTTGGAGCTTCTGAGTGGAAGAGAAATCGGCATATATGACAACTGTCTTGTTGTCTAGCGCTGTATATTTCTTGTTACTGCTGTCTGAAATATCAAGGATGACACAAGCTATCACCTGCTTTTCAAGAATTTTCTCAAGGCGCTTCATCGCGTCCTTTTGAGCGTTAAGATACGACCCTACAAAGAGGATCATGTCGCGGTTCTTAGCTTCATCAAATTCTGACATACTCTTAATATAGCCCTTATGCTTATAATAACAACTTAAAAAAGGTTGTCATACGTTAACTTGAGCATATTATCATTTTTTTATCATTTAGTCAAGAGTCAACAGATTGAAATGTGACGTTCTAAAGTGTTGCAAGATAGTCTATAAAGGCCTTTGTCGCGCCTCGATTGCCCTTACCGTGAGTCGGAGTATCATGCATCGTAAGAAGAGGCGCTTTATTCACTTCCGTAATAGCAGGTGCCAGCTCTTCTCTTGTTTGTCCGGTGTTCGGAACCTGAGCAATCATAAAGTCCACCCCTGCAACCACTAATTCGCAGGCTCGTGCAGCACGCTCGGCATCTTCGATAAGCCAGGCTGGGATATCATCTGTCACATCAACTGTTTCTCCGCCTGCACCGTAGTTGGCGACACCCATCACTTGTACCTCTTGTCCTGCAGGCGGAATATCATTAATACGTTCCTCCAGGTATGCACGTGCTCTTTCAACGTCGATCGTCGTCAGCTCTGCCTTGTAAGCAACTCCTCGTCGTTCGCTCGCATTTTCTCGCTCGATCAGTTGCTCGACCGTATGTTCGCCGTCACCAAAAACTCGTGCTGGAACACGCCAAATCGCACCAATAAATTTGTAGTCAATATATAACATGCGAAGATCGCAAATCGTCTCATGATCGTATTGTTCTTGGACAATGACATACTTGCTTTGCTTGGTGGCTTTCCTAGCAGCTTGTAGTGCCTGTTTGAGCGAATCTTCGTCGCGCACATCAACTGTAATGCCATTGCCGTGTGAGCCGTCGACAGGTTTAACAACAACCCTATCTTTTTCATTTATGAATCGTTTAGCTTCATCAAGTTCGTTATCGTTTGCAACTGTCACTAACTCAAGTAAAGGTAGGTTCTTGCCTTCCAGTAATTCATAGGTTAGTAACTTATCGTTAGAGGCCCTAGCGGCAGCGTAGCTGGTATCAGGGGGAACCGAACCAAAGATATGAAGGCGCTTTCCATCGTCGCGCGTAAAAATACGGTGAGAGCGATTAGTGCGAAACACCTCAACTTTCCAACCCCTTTCGAGCGCTTCGTCTCGAATCGCTTTTAACGATTGACTCAAGCTGTTGACGTCCAGTGTCATAAGATCAATCATTATCAAGCTCCGCAAAGTAGTTATCAAGCCGTTGTAGTTTGTCGGTGACGTAACTACCAGTAGCGAGTTGTGGCATATTATTAATTTCTAGAAGATAGAATTCCTGTGTATCAGTCTTGCGAATCATATCGACACCAGTTACTTCACGATGCAAAAGACCCGCAAGCTTCACTGATTGGTCAACAACTTCTTGAGGCAGGCTTGACGCGTCAGAAAGTTGTGCTTCCCCACCTTTTGAAGTGTTGTTCAGGTGAGAATCCGTGACAGATCGACGATGGATAACTGCTGTTACCGCGTCTCCCATCACAACGATGCGATAATCTCCCTCGTTAGGAATGAACTGTTGCACGACAAACCAAGGGCTATGATCACTTTTCATGGTATAGGCATACTTGTGTGCTTCCTCGGCAGTTTCTACAAGATAGTTATCGTTACCCCTGCTGGATTGCACACCTTTCATAATGACTGGATATCCGTACTGCCATTTTTCTGTAATAGCTGCGGCAAGCACACTTGGCGTCATACTAAACAGAAAAGGCGTAATGGAGATATCATTAACTGCCGCAACAACGTACTGGCTCAGCTTTGACTTTGAACGTACAAATGATGCTTCACTGTTGACTACCTTAACCCCCTTATGACTGAGGTATTTGGAGATGCTCAGCGCCATGTCCTCGTGGATCTTTAGCTGGAACCATCCAACCAAAAACACTGCGTCAAAAGACGCAATATCAACACCGCTATTGCCTAGTTGAACTTTTAACTCGTTACCGTCATACCAAAACAGTAAGTTCTCATATTCGTCGATTGTATAGGAGCATTTAGTATCAATTCCCTCAAGTGCTTTTGTATACGATGGTTTATTGTCATAGGATTCACGGTCGTCTTTGCGACTCAGTATAAGTATATTTTTCATATCTGTAAGTATACCAACCTATTAGTCTTACCGCTACTTACACGTGGCCTTGTAGCCGTAGAAATGGGTGGTCAATTTACTTTCTGTTACGCACTTCTTCGAGCAATTCTCTTTGCTTTTTGGAAAGCTTTGTCGGAGTATCGACAATAATACTCACAATATGCGGACCGCGCTTTTCGCTGTTCATATGTGGAACGCCATGTCCAGATAATTTGAAGTCAGTTCCCGATTGAGTACCCGCTGGGACCTTCATACGGATTTTGCCATCCACTGTGTCTACGTCAATCTCGGTTCCGAGTGCTGCGTCAACCATCCCGACGTGCGCTTCAGACAGGATAATGTCACCCTCGCGGGTAAAGTGTTTGTGAGCTTTGACGCGAATGTGAACATACAAGTCACCTTTCTGTCCACCTCCCATCGCCTCGCCATTACCTGTCAAACGGATAGTCGCGCCGTCATCGATACCCGCTGGCACTTTAAGGTTAATTGTTCGCTTGCGTCGTTCAGTTCCTCTGCCTTTACAGACTGTACAAACTTTTTCAGGTACTTTGCCGCGCCCTTCACATGTATCACATGTGACATTTTGCTGGATCTGACCAAATATCGTATTCATCACACGGTTAACTTGACCTGCACCTTTACAGGTTGGACACGTCTTCATATCATGACCAGGTTCGACCGTCGTGCCATGACAGTGCGAACATTCGTCATCCATGTCAAGTTCAATCTTTTCCTGCACACCAAAGACAGCCTCTTCAAATGTCAACTGAAGACTGACTTCAACGTCACGACCACGCTGAGGCGCTCGTTGGCGCTGACCGCCGCCAAAGAACTG
>CAZDKN010000051.1:0-4918 GCA_964506065.1 uncultured Saccharimonas sp. (SeqCode)
GAATATCCATTTCAACAAGTTCAACGAGTTCAGGGTCAGCAAGGTCCATCTTGTTAAGGAAAACAAGGATCTTTGGCACACCAACTTGCTTTGCAAGAAGTACGTGCTCACGAGTTTGAGGTAGTGGTCCATCGTTAGCCGCAACCACCAAGATTGCGCCGTCGATTTGAGCAGCACCAGTAATCATGTTCTTGACGTAGTCGGCGTGACCTGGCATGTCAACGTGAGCATAGTGACGGTTCTCTGACTCGTATTCCTGGTGCGAAGATGCGATGGTAATACCACGTGCACGCTCTTCAGGTGCGTTGTCAATCTGTGCATATGCAACAGCTTTGTTAACATCACTAGGAAGTTTCTTAGCTAGAACTGCCGTAATAGCTGCTGTTAGAGTTGTTTTACCGTGGTCAACGTGACCCATAGTTCCGACGTTAACGTGAGGCTTGGTTCGATCGAAATCTGCCATTTTGATTATTTCTCCTTAAATTATTTTTCGCATGAGGATAATACCACCTCACGACGTATGAGTCCGATTATACAGGTTTACAGGCGCTTAGTAAAGCGTGAATTCACGTAAGTTTCTCTGGCTCTTCGCGCGTTGAAATTGTCGCATTGCGTGCCACAAAATCAAGTAAGTAACTCGTCAAATTTACGCTCATAAGCTGCTTGTCGCCAAGTTTATATGATCGTGCCATTAACAACTTTGCTTGAGCAACATTGTGAGCGTGTTGAGTGTCTATCAGGTACGACACGTCATCAAAGTCAGGATTAAACACAGGATCAACTAAGTTTTTTGCCAGCTCAACGATTGGACATTCGGAGCTGTTACGACACGCAGTTGGGTTTACCTCTTCCATCTCCTCTAGGCAAGCCTCGTCGTGTTCTGGTTTTGCAAACAGTAGTGTCCACTCAATCGCATCTTTATACCAGGCTCTCACTTCGTTTATCGGTTTTGTGACTTCAATATACGGCGCAAGCATCGTGATTGGTATCATTAAATACCTCTCTAAGCGATGCTGGTCGTCCTCTGCTGTCTCTGTCAGTTGTGTAATTCTACGTCTTAGGTTTTCTCGATCAGTATCGTCATCAAGCAACTGTTCTGCTTCAAAAAGACTCTCAACTGCAATAATCACCTCCCCTAGATAGTGCGGTCCATCACAGACATCATTATAATAGCGATCTAACGCTGTCATATTAAACGCAGGTTCTTGCTCCGGTCCTTCATCTAGAGTAGGCATAGTAGGTGTAGTGTATAACGTGCTTGGCTAATTGCAAGCACTAGCGTCAACTCCCCATGTAACATTATTTCAAATAAGTAACGTCTTGGCGCGATTCGATCAACAGGAATCTAGCCATTGATAACTCTTTTGCACTACGCTCTAGAGCGTTTCGGCGCGTTTTTTTCTCTTTACTGCTTAGTGGTGACACAGCGTCTACTATAACCACTGGCTCCTGGTCGCGAACGTTCAATGCAAAAAGCCGCACAAGATCGGTGTCCTGCATAATAATACGTGTGTCGAGTGGCACCTTTCGAAAAAGTTCGTTCCTGACCTCACCCTCATCAACGTCTGGCTGTTCGACAGAGGCAACAGGTTGGGCGATCCAAGGTACTGCTTTCATGTCATCATGTCCCGCGAATCTGCCAAACAATAGCTCGCCTGGCACAATCCCCTCAACACCTACGCGATCGAGTGCAGACGGAACGTCGCGGACAGACAGCTCACTACCTGGTCGAACGCCCTTTAAGAGGTTGACTCTGTTGAGCACACTACGTGCCATATGAGCAGGTACTTGGTCTACGGGTGTAAAGTAGTCAGGGCTTTCCAATCGACGCGCTGTTTCAGCCATTAGTTCGTTGTAAACTGTCATGCAGACCCTTCGCCTCTTTGTAGCTCTTTGTATAACTTCAGACCGTCCCCTAGTTTATACCCATTTTTAAGATAAAACGGTATCGCCACTATATCCGGATATAGCCAAATACGCTCAACACCCTGTGACGCGGTGTGTTGTTCAATGTGTTCGAGAATAGCCGAACCATACCCAGTGCGCTGAAGCTCTGGAACAACAGCAAGCCTATCAAGCTGCGCAGTAGGCTCATTATTCACAAAGGCCGTATATAGCGCTGCAGCCTTAATTTCATTTGGCTCGTCTGTATCGGTTGCTATGACCACGTGATTATTTAGCATTCGCTGCAAAAAGCCATTAAAAACAAGTCGTTGACCGCCTCTAGACAAAGTGTCAAACTCTGTTGCCTCTTCGAGTAGTAACATAGCTGCATTAAACAAATGCTTTGTGACCTGCGTACCCTCGTGTACCAAACTGTTTTCAGCTGAGTAAAGCGAGCTGTAATCTACTGGTTTCGCAGCCAAGTCAATAGCAAGAGGTAGTTCGCTGATACTGATCATATCCTATTATTATATCATAATAATAGGATACTTTCAATAGTCTATTTGCTTGATCGCTTTTCGATGATCTCTTGAGCAACGTTTGGCGGTACTTCTTCGTACTGCGCTAGTTCCATAGAGCTGGCTGCACGGCCTTGGCTCATTGAACGTAGGTCATTAGTGTATCCAAACATCGTTGACAGTGGCACGATTGCTTTGATTAGCTTGGCGCCACCACTTAGGTCTTCCATAGCCTCGATTCGTCCACGACGAGAGTTAATATCACCAATAACATCACCCATGAATTCCTCAGGAGTAGTTGCTTCAAGTCGCATAACTGGTTCAAGAAGAATCGGCTTCGCTTGGCGAATACCTTCACGAGTTGCTAGTGATCCAGCTAGCTTGAAGGCAAGTTCGCTTGAGTCCACATCGTGATAGCTACCATCGTAAAGCGTGGCTTTGACGTCTACTACAGGGTAACCAGCGATAACTCCGCCGAGAAGCGTTTCTTTGATACCTTGCTCAACAGGTTTGATGTATTCTTTCGGAACAACACCGCCCTTGATAGCGTCAAAGAACTCAAAGCCTTTACCTGTTTCGTTCGGTTCAAATCGTACCCATACGTCACCGTATTGTCCACGACCACCAGATTGCTTGGCGTGCTTACCTTGAGCTTCTGACGTACCTTTAATCGACTCACGGAAAGCAACTTGAGGTTCACCGATGTTTGCCTCAACGTTGAATTCACGGCGCATACGATCAATCAAGATATCAAGGTGTAACTCACCCATTCCTGACATAATTGTCTGTCCTGTTTCTTCATCAGTATGAACACGGAACGTCGGGTCTTCTTCGGCCAAACGTTGCAGAGCGACGCCCATTTTCTCTTGGTCGGCCTTTGTCTTTGGCTCAACTGCAATCGATACAGGTGGGTCTGGGAACGTAATGCTCTCAAGCGCAATTGGATGCGCAGGATCAGCAAGCGTATGACCAGTAAAGGTATCCTTCAAACCAATGACAGCAGCGATGTCACCAGCGCTAACCGAGTCAATCTCTTCGCGTTTGTCAGCGTGCATACGAACAATTCGTCCAACACGTTCCTTTTCACCTGTTGTGGTGTTAAGTACGTACGAGCCAGCAGTTAATTTACCACTATAGACACGAACAAAGATCAACTTACCCACAAACGGGTCAGTCGCAATCTTGAACGCAAGTCCTGCAAGAGGTTCTGTGATAGCAGGCTTTCGCTCAATCTGATCGCCGCTTTTCGGGTTAACACCCCAAATTGCGTCAACATCAAGTGGTGATGGCAGGTAGTCAACCATGATATCAAGTAGTTTTTCAACGATGACACCACGACCGTCGCCACCACTGACAAGGAAGAAATTACCAGCAAGAACGCGCTTACGAAGAGCAGCTTTTAGTTCTGGGATTGTAATTGAATCCTCACCTTGGTCTAGGAATCGTTCAAACAGTTCGTCATCAGCTTCAACGGCTGCCTCTACTAACAGGCTTCGTGCGTTCTTTGCCTTGTCTAGCATGTCTGCAGGAATTTCACCTTGAACTAACTCGTGGTCAGCGTAATCTGTGTAGGTGTAGGCTTTCATATCAACAAGGTCAACAACACCATTGATGTCTTTTTCGAATCCAATAGGAAGGTGTACAGGCAACGCTTGCTTAGAAAGACGTGCGTGAATTGTATCAAGTGATTTGTAAAAGTCACCACCAGTTTGGTTAATCTTGTTGATGAAACAGATACGAGGCACGCCGTACTTGTTTGCCTGACGCCATACAGTCTCGGACTGAGCTTCAACACCCATCTTGCCATCAAAGATCGTAACAGCACCGTCAAGCACACGAAGTGATCGCTCTACCTCGGCGGTAAAGTCAATGTGACCTGGTGTATCGATGATGTTGATCTTGTGGTCTTTCCAAAAACACGTAACGGCAGCAGAAGTAATCGTGATTCCACGCTCTTTTTCTTGTGCCATCCAGTCGGTTGTAGCACTGTCGCCGTTTGCGCCACGAACTTCACCAATCTTGTGATTGATACCTGTACGATACAGGATACCTTCGGTTGTTGTAGTCTTACCAGCGTCAATATGCGCGATGATACCGATATTGCGCAAATCTTTTAGAGGAACAGTTTTCTCAGCCATAACTAACCCCTTGCAAAGTGAGCAAAGGCTCGGTTAGCTTCAGCCATCTTGTGTGTGTCTTCCTTCTTTTTGAAGGCAGCACCAGCTTCGTTGTGGGCGTCAATAATCTCAAGTGCGAGGCACTGTGAGTAAGGAATACCTTTACGAGCGCGTGCAGATTGAACGAGCCATGAAAAAGCATAGTGTAGTTGTCGGTGACCAGCAACTGGGAATGGAATTTGGTAGTTTGCACCACCAACACGGCGAGATTTGACTTCGAAGTTTGGTGAGACATTCTTTAGCGCACGTTCGAACACCTCTAGTGGATCTTCACTGTTGAGCTTTTTTGCAGCAGTTTCAAGTGCAGCGTAGACGGCACGCTCAGCAAGAAGTTTCTTG
>CAZDKN010000052.1:0-4793 GCA_964506065.1 uncultured Saccharimonas sp. (SeqCode)
TGGTTGATTCGTTCATGAGTAGCAGAATGCCTTCTTTGGTGGCAATTTCGGTCAGTCGTTCAAGGTCGAACTTGCGACCATCAACTGGATTGTCTTCGAAACGCCAGTCACCAGTGTCAATCAAGACACCAAGCGGTGTACGGATAACGACGGCAGTAGCGTCAGGAATCGAGTGGTTAACTCGGACGAGCTCGATACTGAAGCTGTCACCAAGTTGTGCACGTTCGTGCAGTTCGGGATTAAGTTCGTTGTATTCGGGCTCGTAACCGCTGGTTGACTCTTCCATAGTACGCCCGACCATGCCGAGCGTAAATTTGCTGCCGTAAACTGGCGCAGGAAGTTTGTCAGCGATGTGACGGTAGGCACCGATGTGGTCAAGGTGTCCGTGGGTGAATACAATACCGCGGATCTTGTGTTTGTTCTCTTCGAGGTATGTAATGTCGGGAATAATGTAGTTAATACCTGGATAGTCAGCGCCTGGGAACAAGAAGCCACAGTCGATAACAATAATATCGTTGTCGTATTCGATAGCCATCATGTTTTTGCCGATGCCCATTTCACCGAGGCCACCGATTGGCATAATGCGTAGTTTTGGACCACTGACACGTGGTTGCTTTTTAAAGTCAGCAGGGCTGAATTGCTTGCCGTCGTATCCGTTATAAATTGATTTGTTTACTGGCACATTAATAATGTGCTGAGATGCGCGGACGTTAACGTCTTCGCTGGTACGGCGCTGAGCGCGAAATACTTCGCCCTTACGGGTTTGAGTGTTCGCAAGAACCGTGTTGTTTGATTTTGGTCGCGGCTGGTTGTTATTATGTGGCCGCTTGTTTGGTGCGTCCCCTTGGGGGGTAGCGAGTCTTTGTTGACCCATAGTTATTGTTTCTCCTTTTCGAGAAGTTTAATTATTGTTGGTAACTTCATAAAGTCTTCGATCAGTGTCGCTCGCATGCTGCCGTTATAAAGTGCTGCTGCAGGATGGTAGAGCGGGACAATCACGATCTTGGTATCACCAAACGGTATACGTTTTGGTTGGCCGTGAATCATGCTGATCTTCATGTCAGGCAGAAAATATTCCATGCTGTGCCTGCCTAATGTCACTACGATTTTTGGTCGAATGATATCTAGCTGACGCACCAAGTAGGGCCAAAATGCCTTCTTTTCTTCTGGTAGAGGATCGCGATTATTAGGTGGGCGGTATTTAACGATGTTGGTAATGAACACATCGCTGCGGTCCATACCGACGGTTGCTAGCATTTCGTTTAAGAACTTGCCTGCCGCTCCGACGAATGGCAGACCTTGTTCGTCTTCGTTTTTGCCTGGTGCTTCACCGATAAACACAATATCTGTATTAATGTTCCCGTCACCCATGACAAGGTTCGTGGCTGTCTTAGCCAAATCTGGACATATATTATTGTCTATAATATCTGCCCTAATTTGCTCAAGAAGTGTCTCTTTCTTGTTCACTCTACCCCATTACAAGACTTGTTTAGTACCTTAAATATAGCACACTAAGCTGTTATTTACAATAGCCAGCCCGATAGCAGCCTACTACGCTAAACAACTTTCATTCCCTGAAAATTAGCTGAGCAAGGGTCTGACCCTGGTACAGGGGGTGTAGTAGTTTTTGCATATTGGATGAACAATATGTCTCTGGCACTTACCCGATTGGCTATATCCTGCTATTATGAAAGTACATGGCCACTAAAAACGACCAATCTCCTGTGTTAGTAGTTGATTACGGCGCCCAGTACGCGCAACTTATCGCCCGCCGCGTCCGCGAAGCCAAAATCTATTCTGAAATCGTGCCGTCGAGTATGTCCGCTGAAGACATGCTGGCAAAAAATCCAAGTGCAATTATATTGTCGGGCGGACCATCATCTGTATATAGCGAAGGCGCACCGCAGACTGACGCTGCTCTATTTGAAGCAAATGTTCCAATATTTGGTATCTGTTACGGGTTCCAGTCGATGACTCAGGCGCTTGGCGGTGTGGTTGATCATACTGGTAAGTCTGAGTTCGGACGTACTGCCCTGACCGTTTCGCGAAGCGGCAAACTGTTCGGTGACGAACCTGAAACCCAAGAAGTCTGGATGAGTCACGGCGACGCAGTTATCGAAGCACCGAAGGGATTTGAAGTTGCAGCCTCGACCGCAGGTACACCTATTGCTGCGTTTGAACACACTTCTCTACCCCTTGCTGGCGTACAATTCCACCCTGAAGTTTTGCATACAAAATACGGACAGAAAACCCTCGAAAACTTCCTATACAACATCGCAGGCCTCACGCCGACTTGGACTGCAACTAATATTATCGAAGATCAAGTCGCCATCATCAAAGAGACCGTTGGCGACAAACGAGTAATTTGTGGGCTATCCGGCGGAGTTGATTCAGCCGTGGCTGCAGCGCTCGTTCAAAAAGCAATCGGATCGCAGCTAACCTGTGTGTTTGTCGATCATGGGCTACTACGTCAGGGTGAAGCTGAGCAAGTTGAAAAGGATTTTGTCGCTGCGACTGGCGTGTCATTGAAAGTTGTCGATGCGCGCGAGCAATTCTTGGGCGAACTCAAAGACGTGACCGATCCTGAAGAAAAACGAAAGATCATTGGTCGCGAGTTTATCCGCACATTTGAAGCAGCTGCTCGCGAGATCGTCGCTGAAAGTGATGAACCTGTCGAGTTCTTGGTACAAGGTACGCTCTATCCTGACGTCGTGGAATCTGGCGGCGGCACAGGTACGTCAAACATCAAGAGTCACCACAACGTGGGTGGATTGCCTGATGATTTGCAGTTCAAACTGATTGAACCACTGCGTGCATTGTTCAAGGACGAAGTTCGACAGATTGGTCGCGACCTAGGATTACCTGAGGTTATTGTTGGTCGCCAACCCTTCCCTGGTCCTGGACTTGGCATCCGTATCGTCGGTGCTATTACTGCCGAGCGTTTAGATTTGCTCCGAAAAGCAGATGCAATTGCCCGCGAAGAACTAACCAAAGCTGGTCTGGATAACAGTATTTGGCAGTGTCCTGTTGTGCTACTCGCTGACGTACGGTCTGTCGGTGTTAAAGGTGATGGCCGAACCTATGGTCACCCCATTGTCCTTCGTCCTGTATCAAGCGAAGATGCAATGACCGCTGACTGGAGCCGTATTCCGTATGATACCCTTGCCGTTATTTCTAACCGCATCACCAATGAAATTGACGAAGTCAACCGCGTCGTATTAGACGTTACCAGCAAACCACCTGGCACTATTGAGTGGGAGTAAAGAAAAAATAGTCCACAATTGTGGACTATTTTTATGATCTAACGCCTCTGTTACTCGACGTTTTTAAGAGTTAGACTAAGGCGTCCACGGTCGTCGATGCCGATGAGTTTGGCTTTGACGATTTGACCTTCGGACAACACGTCAGTCACCTTTTCAACACGTTTGTCAGATAGTTCACTGATGTGTACCATGCCGTCAATGCCAGGCATGATGTTAATGAACGCTCCAAAGTCTTTGATTGAGACAACTTTACCTTCGTAAATTGTACCTACTTCTGGCTCTTCGGTCAGGCCCTTGATCCAGTTCATCGCCTTTTCGATAGCGGCGGTGTCAACTGCGGCAATTGTGATCATACCGTCGTCATTAATATCGATCTGAGCACCAGTCTCGCTAGTAATTTGCTTGATTGTGTCGCCACCTTTGCCGATCACTGCACCAATCTTGTCGGGGTTGATCATGAGTTTCTCGATGCGTGGTGCGTATGGTGATAGTTTTTCGCGTGGCCCAGCAAGTGTTTCAAGCATATGCTTGAGGATGTGTGCACGTCCTGGTTTGGCTGCTTCAAGTGCCTTTTTAAGTGTGGCAACAGGCAAACCATGAACTTTCATGTCCATTTGGATTGCAGTAATACCCTTTTCAGTACCCGTCACTTTGAAGTCCATGTCACCAGCAAAGTCTTCGGCGTCAGCAATGTCAGAAAGCACATACGGAGTGTCGCCGTCGAGCATCAAGCCCATGGCAATACCTGATACTGGAGCCTTGAGCGGCACACCCGCGTCCATCAGCGCAAGGATTGAGCTACAGGTTGCAGCCATCGATGTTGAACCGTTCTGGCTCATGATCTCAGTCACGCTGCGGATAGCGTATGGAAAATCTTCGATAGCAGGTAGCACTGGTTCAACCGCGCGTTCTGCGAGGTAGCCGTGACCAATTTCGCGGCGTCCTGGACCGCTAAGACGGCGAACTTCACCAACCGTGTAGCCTGGCGCGTTGTAGTGGTGCATGTAACGGCGTTCGTAGTCGTTTTGCTCCATCGTATCAACCATCTGAGAAAAGCTCAGTGGCGCAAGTGTCACAATGTTGAGACCCTGAGTAATACCACGTGTAAAGATTGATGAGCCGTGCGTACGTGGCAGGACCCCTACTTCACTTGATAGTGGACGGATTTCGTCAAGCTTGCGACCGTCTGGACGCAGTTGGTGATCAACGATTCCCTTGCGAACATCTTTGTGTAGTGCCATTCCAAACGCTTCGTCGTATTCGTCACGAAGATCTTTATATTCGTCCTCACCGACACTCTCGATCATTGCAGTATGGAACTGATCGCGCAGTGTTGCAACAAGTTCGTTGCGCTCTGGGTAAGGCAAACGAATGTCTTCACCTAATTTGCCGTCAACCCATGCGTCGACTGCTTTTTGGATCTCTTCGTTTGGTAGAATCAATTCGTATTCAAGTGGTGTGACACCGACTTTCTTGGCAAGTTCAACCTGCGCTGCAATTGCTGGTTGGTAGGCATCGTATGCCCATGCA
>CAZDKN010000053.1:0-4787 GCA_964506065.1 uncultured Saccharimonas sp. (SeqCode)
CTGATGGGTGCCGGTGTTGCGGTACTTGAGTGTCTGCGCGTCACTGCGCGTTCTGTTGGTAACGTCGTCTATGAACAAGCTCTTAACGACGCGGCCGTCCAGGTAAAAAATGGTAAACCATTGTCGGTCGTCATTAGTGAAAACCCACTTTTTCCACCTATCGTATCCCAAATGCTATCTGTAGGTGAAGAAACAGGACAGACGGATACCGTGCTTGTAAAGGTGGCTGACTTTTATGAAGAAGAGGTTGACGTTGCTATCGAAGGCCTCAGTTCTATCATCGAGCCAGCTATGATTGTGCTGATGGGCGGCATGGTTGGATTGATTGCGGCTAGTGTTATGTCCCCAATCGCAAGCCTTGCCCAAAACATCAAATAACAGACGTGTTTACGTTACTGCTCATGCTATAATGGTGGGTAGTATTCACGAGTGGGCATCAATGGCAAGATTATTTTACAAAGACAAACCGATCATCGGAGTTGACATCAGCAGTACTGGTGTAAAAGTCATGGCCGTCGATACCAAAAAGTGGCTCGTACTTGGATATGGATCCGTTGATTTGGAGCCTGTAAAAGTCAAGGAAGCACTCGAAGGCACCAGCACGTATCTCGCTGACAATATCAGATCGCTTATAAAAGAAAAATTAGTTGGTTCACTCCCAAGCAACCATGTTGTTCTTGGCGTGCCGACAGCTCGCAGTTTCTCGCGTACCTTTTTACTACCCGTTAGCGCCGAAAAGACTCTCAAAGATGCCGTAGAAATAGAGGTGGATCAGTACATTCCTATTCCTGCTGCAACCCTCAATATCGACTACGAAATCATCGAACGAGACAAGCAAAATATCACTGTACTGATGAGTGCTATGTCCCGCGTCATTATTGATAACTGTGTTAACGCCGTGGAAAGCGCTGATTTGCAAGTAACACTTGTAGAGCCTGGCATGAATGCCGTTGGACGTTTATTAACGAGTACAGAGGATGGACACTTGCCGACCGTTATTGTTGATATTGGACCTGCCAGCACCGATATTGCCGTTCTAGACAACGGTTCGATTCGCGTCACGGGCGGGCTTGCAATCGGAGGCAACACGTTTACGCTTGATATAGCGAAGAAGCTCGGGGTAACTCTAGAGAACGCCCATCAACTTAAAGTTCTCAACGGACTGAATGCTGGACCGCGGCAAGAGAAGATTAAAAGCGCGCTTGAATCCAGCCTCGAACGCATTGTTATCGAAACCCGCAAGGTTATTAGGTACTATAACGAGCGTATAAGCGACGATCGCAAGCTCGAACAACTGCTTGTTGTCGGTGGTGGTAGTAACCTTCCTGGCATCGGTGAGTACTTTACGAACTCACTTGTCATGCCCGCTCGTGTCGCAAGCCCTTGGCAAAAGCTAGACTTTGGTAAGCTTCCTGAACCTGCCAAACAGTTTCGTTCTCGATACATCACCGTCGCAGGACTTGCCAGTGTCAATCCTGGGAGTATCTGGAAATGATCAACCTTCTACCCGACACTACAAAAAAAGACATCCGCGCCGCTAAAGCAAATGTCACATTGTTGAATTATATGCTCATCCTAGGACTCGGTGTAGCGTTCTTGGTTTTGATTTGTGTTGGCGTATATATCGTTCTCGGTAACATGAAAGCGGATGCAGAACGTCTTATCAGTACCAGTCAGTCCAAAAGTAGCGCGTACAGTTCAGTACAAGCTCAAGCCAACTCTCTTAGAGCAAGCCTTAGTAGCGCCAAGACTATACTGGATGAAGAAGTAGTCTATACCAAGATCATCACGGGCATCGCTGCCTTAATGCCGAGCGGCGTAGTTCTCGACAGCCTCGTCCTTAGTCCAACAACACTTGGAGCGCCTACCACTCTACAATTTTTTGCCAAAACAACCGAAGATGCGTTGTCGCTAAAAGACAGTATTCAGTCCTCTCCACTATTTTCCAATGTCAGTTTCCAAGCACTTTCGAGTACCAGCTCCACACAGTCGTCCGATTATCCGATTAGTGCAACACTAAGTCTTACGATAAACAAGAGTGCCTCGCAATGAGCAAGTCAAAACTAAACGCCGTCACCCTACGAGGAATTCTTAGCACAGGAGTGGTGCTACTTATCGCGCTCGCTAGTGTTGGGTTTTACTTTGCCCACAATTGGCTGCAAGAAATGGCCGTATCGGTAAGCCATAGCGTCGCTCAGTCAGCGACCACCGACAATAGTGTTCAAGCACTCCAAAAGCTCCAAGAAGAGCTATCTACCCGTCAAGATATAATTACCAAAACTAACAGTATCTTCACATCGACGACAACTTATCAAACCCAGGCCGTTCAAGATCTCATTGCGTACGCTGCAGCCTCTGGTATTACCATATCAAACTATTCGTTCCCGGCCCCAGGAGCATCCTCATCAACAACTGCCAGCTCGATACCATCTACGCTTGTAACAATTACACTGACAAGCCCCGTGTCATACACTAACCTACTCAAATTTATGAGTCTCGTAGAGGGCAACCTGCCGAAAATGCAAATCACAAGTGTAAATATTGCCCGCATTGCTGGAGATAGCGAATCAGTAAAGATTGACCAATTAACCGTAGCGGTGTACACCAGGTAGTAGAATGAATAAAGATGTTGCTTCACTACTAGTCAAAATTGTTAGAACTTTTCAAAAATATAGTTTGACTATTTTTATTGTTGTCTTAACAAGCGGTTTAGCGACTGCTGTCTTACTTTTAAACGCCACCCTTCAGGAAGCGTCCGATACCACCAACTATACATCGGACCTTGGTAACACTAGTTTTGATCAAGCAACAATTGAACGTGTCGAACAGCTCCATACGAGCAGCGAAGTAATAACAGATGCTCCCCTGCCCAATGGTCGCATCAACCCTTTCTCTGAGTAGCAACAACCTTGGGCATTGGAACTGACAGCTAAAACGCTTATACTATAACCATATGTTAATACTAGGATCACAGCTTATCGGAACACCCATTATGGGCCTCCAGACCGGCGTGGAACTAGCACGAACTTCCCAAGCAATAATCGATCCAGCCAATCTAAAGATTATGGCATATGTGGTGAACGGTCCACTGCTTGACGAACACCCTTCGTTTATACGTATCGCTGATGTGCGTGAATTCGGCGATATCGGTATGATTATTGATAGCAGCGACGAGTTTATAGGTCTGCATGATGTGATAAAAATTGAAGAACTGTACGAATTAGGCTTTCAGCCAGTTGGTATGAGTGTCATTGACGAGAAAAAACATAAACTAGGCAAAATTGAGGATTACAGTGTAGATTCAGATAGCTTTGTTATTCAGCAGCTTACCGTCAAACGCGGGGTCATCAAAGGCCTTACGTCTACAGGACTGCTAATTCACCGGTCTCAGATTGTCGCAATCAACAATCAAACAATTGTCGTCAAGGCTGGCGTTACACCGCCCGAGCCTGTCATGCAAGCTGAGCGACGAACCTATACCAATCCTTTTCGTTCAACCTCACCACAGCCCGAAAACAGCGACGCTTAAACTAAAGTTCTAGCGCCGTCTTGATATCATCGTACGAGAACCCTTGACGCGCCAAGTATGCCATCAGCTTTTGGTTGTCGGGATACCGCGAGCGCTTTTTTGCAATGACCTTTGTTAACTCATCCTCATCCGTTCTCTCAGACTCATCTAGATAGCGCTCGATTATTGACCGCTCAACACCTTTGGCTCGTAGTTCGGCAGTTAGCTTGCGCTTGCTCGCTCCTTTAGTTAGTGACCGATTATCAACCCAATAGCGCGTAAAGTTCTCGTCATTAACATAATTCTTTTCGACTAACCTATTAAACACACGGTTTGTTACTTCACTGCTTATTCCCTGTCGGATATCACCAGTTTTCGTGCGAGTTGGTCGGGTTTTGCGATACAAATAATCCTTTACTTCTTTTATACTGTGCGGTCGCATCAAGCAATATTCTAGTGCTCGACTATAGACCTTTCCGAACTGACTTTCCGTCTCGAGTTCTATTAGCTCTTCGTCGGTGTATTCTTTGCCGAGTTTCACTCCCAAATCCGCTAACTGAAACACGTCAAGACTAAACCGATATTTCCCATCAACAGATACATTGACACGGTTTTTATCGCGAGCTTGGATTGTTATAGCCGTAATCTTCATACTATCCAGTATAATTGAGTTATGACTAAGCCCCAACCGCATACCACTAAACAGCCTGTAGAAAATAAACCTCTCAACGCTTCGCGTTATACTGGGTTCTACCTAACACTTTTGATCCTTAGTACCGTCGGTACGACATTTGCGTTTCTCGGGCTTATAGGACTGCCTGATATTATTCGCCAATTTAGCCTATCGGTGCCTTACGCAGCACTGAGTCTTTTTAACATTGCAGTGATTCTCCCTGTATCTATTCTTGCTTTGGTTCTTCTCTGGCTTAAAAAACCTTTGGGAATCTGGCTCAAACTCGGTACATACGCAGCATCAATCCTCGTTACTATAGGTCTTCTGCTCACAGTACAGCCTATTCTTGATGACATTACAAAAGAAGCTATTGCAGAGCTCGAGAAGTCCAGTCAGACAGTTAGCACCTCGTTAATCGAGACAGTTACTGCGCTTGGTCTTTACATCGGCCTAGGTATGGCTATCGTGATATCCGTTGTCTTTGCACTACTTTGGTGGTTCGCTTGGAAAAAACAGGTTGAGGCAGACTCAGAGTAATACGTTTCGAACTTATCTACAAATCACCATATTTTTTAAGAGAAGCAATAATTTCTGGCAGTGACTCCG
>CAZDKN010000054.1:0-4408 GCA_964506065.1 uncultured Saccharimonas sp. (SeqCode)
AAAGATTACCTTACAATTTTCACTCAAGGGTTACGATCCGATCCCAGTAGAAATTCAATTCCAACGCGCCGAAGACCGCAAAGCCGCTCGGGTCGGGTCGGCCGCACACATGAACAAACAGGACGGCTATATCATTGACGCCCAAGACCTTCGGGCAATGAAGCCACTTAATGACTTACACAAACGTAGAATCAAAACAAACGAAGCAGGTCTTACCGAACGTTCAGTGGCGCGCGCAAGAGAGTTTTTTGGTAGGCGTCGGTCTAAAAAAACCGCCAAAGATCTAGGTGCAGCTGTCGGACGTAGTACCTTTGTTGCTGACGACGAACTCCCGAGTTAATTCGCCAAACCATAAGCCTCTTGCAAAATGTAGTAAATTTTGCTATAATATGTGTATCAATCAGCGCACAAAGCGCATATAATGGTATAGATTATGGCTAAAAGAAAAAAGCGATCACACAAAAAGGCAGTCAAACAGTCCGCACCACAGCACAGTTTGCCCACTGGATTTTGGTCTCAGGTAGGCGCGCTCTTTTTGATTGCAGTTTCACTACTATTCGTCGTCACGTGGTTCGGCGCCGGCGGACCCGTCCTTGAATGGATATACCAGGCGACACTGGACACGATTGGCTATGCCGTCTACGTTATACCAATACTGTTCGTGTACGTAGCAGTCGAGATCTTTCGTGCCGAAGAAAATCGCTTGCCGTTCGTGATGAAGCTGGCAACCGTAACGTCTATCGTATGGTTTGCAGCACTGTTCGGACTGCTCAAAAAGGAAGACGGTACATCAACCGGCGGCTTCGTCGGTGACCTCGTCAACAGTGGTGTACTAACACTCGTCAACGCAGGTGTTGCTGTCTTTATATATATACTGCTCATCCTCATCACTATTTTGTTCATCATCCGCGTCTCACCGTTTACCGTCATCAAGAAACTATGGGAACTAATACGTCGTAACGACCCAGAACAAGAAGCCAACGTCAAGATAATGAAGAACGCCGCCGCAATCGACGCGCCGAAATCAAATGCGATCGCTGACTTCAAGCTCAACACAGGCGTACCAACAATGGATCAAGAACCTCAATCTCGTCTGTCTACATTCCGTAACAGTGTCAAACAAGACAAAGCAGCCGAAGACCAAGCCGCGTTGGTTACGTTCAACGACCCTAACTGGAAAGCACCTAGTCTTGATCTGCTGGAGAAAAAGCAATCTCCAGCCGATGCTGGTGATGTCCAGCAAAATGCCCAGATCATCAAGGACACGCTCAGCGAATTTGATATCGAAGTCGATATGGAAGGCGCCAATGTTGGTCCAAAGGTGACCCAATACACGCTTCGTCCACCAAGTGGTGTCAAATTGTCCAAGATCGCAGCGCTTGAAACTAACATTGCACTTAATCTCGCGGCCCAAAGCCTGCGTATCGAAGCGCCGATCCCTGGTCAAAAGGCAGTTGGTATCGAGGTACCAAACCGCAAGGCAGCCGATGTTCGTCTGCACGCGATTTTGACGAGTGAACAATGGAAGGCGAATAAAGAACCACTGACCTTTGCAATTGGTAAAGACATTTCAGGTAACGCAGTGCTCGGCGAACTGAACAAAATGCCACACCTTTTGATTGCTGGTCAGACTGGTTCGGGTAAGTCTGTTATGATTAACACGCTTCTTACTAGCTTGCTATATCACAACAGCCCGAGTGAAATGAAGTTGATCTTGGTTGACCCCAAGGAAGTTGAAATGGCAGCCTATCAGGACATTCCGCACCTGTTAACGCCAATCATCAGCGAGCCAGACAAGACGATCAGCGCGCTCAAATGGGCAGTGAACGAAATGCAACGACGTTATAGTTTGATGGCTGAACACCGTGTCAAAGACATCAAAAGCTATAACAACAAAATGCGTGCCGCCAGCAAAAAGATCGTGGTCAACGACGATGACGAAATGCAGGTCCAACAGGAGCAAGAGACAGGCGACATGCCATATATCGTTATCGTGATCGACGAGTTGGCAGATTTGATGATGATCGCAGCTCGCGACGTCGAGGCATTGATTGTGCGTTTGGCACAAAAGGCGCGTGCCGTCGGTATTCACTTGGTGCTCGCTACACAGCGTCCGTCGGTCAACGTTATTACAGGTCTGATCAAGGCCAACATTCCAGCGCGTATTGCCTTTACCGTGCCGTCACAAATCGATAGCCGTACTATCCTTGACCAAATAGGGGCAGAGAAGTTGCTTGGTCAAGGTGACATGTTCATCGTGACAGCCGAGATGAACAAACCACGTCGTATCCAGGGTGCGCTTGTGACTGACGACGAAGTCCAAAAAGTCATGACACACTTGCACCTGCAGTCACCGCCGCAGTATAACGACGAAGTGGTTGCTCAGCCTGTGCAGCTCAACGGCAAGGGTGGGGTAGTGATGGACTTTGACAGTGGCAGTGACGACGGTATGTACAAAGACGCTCTGCGTGTTGTGATTGAGAGTGGCAAGGCAAGTTCTAGCTTGTTACAACGACGCCTGCGTGTTGGCTATGCTCGTGCAGCCCGCTTGATTGAAACAATGGAAGACCAAGGTATCATCGGTCCTGCTGACGGTGCTCGTCCACGCGAGGTTCTGATCAGCAGCCTCGACGAACTCAGCCCAGATACAACTGACGATCTTGGCTAGGTGTATAATTGCCTCAGGAGGGTAATTTTATGACAGATCGCGAAGGTAAAGTTAAAGTAAATATTATTAACAAAGCAGGACCACGGGGTATTCCACTATTACTGATGTATATCGGTGCGGCGATCTATTTCATCCAGCAATCAAACGGTGGCTTCTGGGAAGTGATCTTAGGACTGCTACAGGCAGCTGTATGGCCTGTGTATGTTGTGTATCACGTTTTGCAACTACTCGGTGCGTAGTTAGCTTATGCTTGCTCTCTAGCCAGCGTCCCACTACAATCACAGACTATGACTATGGAGTGGCCGTCCGAAGCGGACTTTGATAAAGGTATCCGCAATATATTAGAGAACGGTGTAAAGGGTGAATCACTACAGCACCTGACCGTCGTTGCGATGAGAATAGTTTTAGATGGCCTGAAAAAAGCTCGCAAAGGCCATATAAATGGTGACGCTCGTGAAATTCGCCAGGTGTTGTCTCGAGAGCTTATTGATTCATTTGCCGATGATACAGAATTTTCTCTCGGCAAGGAAATCGAGATAGGCGACAGTGCTTTTTATTTGTTGCACGATACGTCAACCAACTATTTTGTTATTCAGCAGCTTGCTCCTGAACAAAAGCTTGCTGGGTCGATTGCAACAATCGCCGCAATTGATACTAACGAGCTTACTAATATCGAGTCCAGAGTAGGGGCGGCAGTAAAACTGGGTCCTGATAACGTGCCAGATGCTCCTGCGGTTCTACTGGAGGGCGTGCGATTCATTACACCTGAGGGCAAATCTCATGCACTCTTGCCACAGCTTCGAGTCCTCATCCCATTCAATACTCCAAATGTTCATCCTCGTGTTGCCGTACCGCAAGAACGAAACGCTACTGTAAGTTTTTAATAAGATATAATCTGGTGGTGGATTCTGGGAAGTGATTCCCGGACTACTTCAGGCGTTTGTATGGCCGGTGTATGTTGTGTTCCACGTTCTTCAACAGCTCGGCGCGTGAACGAATGGCTCAACCTTACCTTGTACGGCTCATTGGATAATATAAAATAGTGTGACATAATTAACGTCACATGGAGCCTGTAAGTAAGCAACAAATTCTGAAAGATTTCACAGCATGGTGGCGCGATGAATTTGCCGTTGCGCATAAAGCCAACACGACCAAGCTAGCTTTTCTTTCTGAGTTCACGATTAATCCATTTTTATGGAACTACTTAGCTTATTACCTGCGAGGTAACTCTGACGCGCGTTCACTCGCTGAAGCGTTAATTTTACCGCGAGCACTGGGCACTTCAGTCAATACAATCTTTGGTACACGTTTTCAACAATTTGTTGTACGCTACTTTAAAAACACGTATGGATCGACGACTCCTGGTGTTGATATCGAATTTGAAGATAGAGTAGATCATCGAAGAAAATACTGCCAGCTTAAAGCCGGTCCAAATGTAGTTAATAATGATGATATAAAAACGGTCGTGGATCATTTCGATTCACTAAGAAGACTCGCACGAACCAATCACGCAGACGTTCGTGATACGGACTGTATTTTCGGTTTGCTGTACGGTAAACCTGAAGAAAAGAGTGGTGTAATCAGAACGATTGAGCGATCTTACCCGGTATTTATTGGACAAGAATTTTGGTATCACTTCACGGGAGATGAAGAATTCTATAATGATCTTATTCAGGCAATAGGTGAAATTGCTAACGAATTTGATCTTAGTGATGTAGTTGAAGACACGATAGAAAAGCT
>CAZDKN010000054.1:4418-4733 GCA_964506065.1 uncultured Saccharimonas sp. (SeqCode)
ACATAAAAGAAAAGTATCCAGAGATGACTGAATAAGTTATATAAAGAACCCTTGCATAGGGCAAGGGTTCTTTATATACTATAAGCATGAACGAAATGCTTACTATATCGGAAGCAGCAGATGAAATAGGGGTATCAATAGACACTATTCGTCGCTGGGAGAAAAAAGGTCTTATTAAGGGAACGAGGTCAGACAAAAATTATCGACTATTTAATATTTATGAAGTCAAGCGGATTCACGATAAATTGACTGGCGCAATAAGCTCTGATAACTATAGAATACTTAAGTCTAAAGATTCAACTGAGCTGACATCTA
>CAZDKN010000055.1:0-4596 GCA_964506065.1 uncultured Saccharimonas sp. (SeqCode)
TCCAATAACAGCAAACAACAGAGCGCCGACGATGATAATAGCAGCGAACGTAAAAATAAAAGTCTGATCCATTACTCGTCCTCCATAGCACGCGCCAGAGCTAGTAGTTGGGCGTCGCTGCGACGTTGCCCCATTAACTGAATGCCGATTGGTAAACCTGATGCGTTCGTTCCCGCAGGTACATTGATAGCAGGTATGCCAGCCAGCGAAGCAGGAACAGTCATAATGTCAGCCAAATACATCTTGATTGGATCGTCAGTATTCTCGCCAAGCTTGAACGCTGGAGTTGGCACAGTTGGACCCATCAAAACATCATACGTACTAAATAACTCGTTTAGATCTTTGATAAGCAAAGTGCGTGCCTTTTGCGCTTGTAGGTAGTAGGCATCAAAAAAACCGCTCGACAACACGTAGCTGCCTATCATAATGCGACGCTTGTTTTCCGTCACAAAGCCTTCATCTCTGCTTCGACCATAAAGCTCAGCGAGTGACTTTACATTGTCCGCCCGATGACCATACCGAATGCCGTCGTAGCGCGCTAGGTTACTACTTAGTTCCGCAGGGACAATAATGTAATACATCGCCAGTGTATATGCGACAATCGGCAGCGATACCTCATCAACAGTGTGCCCTGCTTGACGTAGTTTATCGATATATTCATTAGTCCGTGCCAATACTTCGTCGTCAACATCGTCCGTCATAAACTCTTTGATGACGCCGATTTTTTGCTTTGCCTTCGCTGATTTTTCAGGCACGAAAAAGTCAGATAGCGTCGTCATATCTTTACGATCAAGCCCAGCCAAAATATCCATGATAAGCTCGCTGTCTGCAACGTTCGTCGTGAAGCAGCCAATTACGTCAGTGCTACTTGCCATCGCAACGACTCCGTAGCGACTGACTGTGCCGTAGGTCGGTTTAACACCCACAACACCGTTAAAGCTAGCTGGTTCGCGAATCGATCCACCAGTATCACTCCCCAAGGCAAACGGTACAATGTCTAGCGCTGTAACAACGGCCGAACCACCGCTACTTCCGCCAGCAACGCGGGTCTGATCGAACGCGTTTTTGGTTGGACCGAATGCCGAGTTCTCGGTACTCCCACCATGCGCAAACGCATCTAGGTTAGCTTTGCCGATACAGATTGCGCCCTCGGCTTCTAGTTTTTCGACGGCAGTCGCCTGCAGCGGAGCATCAAAATGCTCGAGCATTTTACTCGCCGCGGTCGTTGGAGCACCATAGGCCAAAAAGTTATCCTTGACGACAAAAGGAACGCCGGCTAGGCGCCCCGTAATTTCGCCGCGGTCGACCGCGTCAGCGCGTTCAAGTGCGCGTTCTTCTGTGAGATTCAGCAATGCGTGATAGGTCTCGTTATCTCTTGCACGCGAAAGCGCATCAAGTACATTCTGTCGTGCGCTTTTACCAATAAAGTCTGCAATTTTACTCATTATAGTACTTTTGGAACCTTAATCTGACCATGCTGACTATCTGGAGCAAGTTCTAATAAATCGTCGCGATCAATGCCGTAATCATCAACAATATCGGCTCGCCACACGTTCTCCAAATCAGTAACCTGATAGGTTGGCTCAACCCCAGACGTATCAAGCTCAGACAGCTTTGCAATATATTCTAAAATGTTGCCAAGATCAGTTCGCAAACTATCTATTTCTTCGTCATCAAGCTGCAAACTACTTAGCTGTGCCAAGTGTTGCACATCACCTTTGGATATCTGTGTCATGTCGACTATTATACCGCACATGGCGCTAACCCTCCTCATATTACGACGTATTAGGGCGTCTCTCGCTTACATCACCTCTCGCGTCGCGACACATCACCTACAATTCTCCTTACAAACCTTAATTTCTACTGAACAAGGGATAGACCCTTGCTCAGCGAAATTTAAGGTTTGGGTTAGTGGCAGAATTTTTGTGTTCGTCTCATGTTTGTCGATAGAGCTTGGTCACAACATCAAAAAGAGACCCCAGTATGAGGTCTCTTAAAGATTGTAGTCTTATCGACGTTGCGCGTCGATAAATGTGTGCGCTTTACCGCTTGCACCTGCACGGCCGGTACGACCAATACGGTGAATGTAATCTTCGTAGTTTTGTGGCGTATCGAAGTTAATAACGTGCGACACGTTTGGAATATCCAGACCACGGGCAGCAACGTCTGTTGCAACCAGCACACGTACACGTTCGTCTTTGAATTGCTTTAAAGCGCGTTGACGTTGTGATTGGTTTTTATTACCGTGAATCGCAACTGATGGAATACCACTATTGTCGAGGTGGTCGCTCAAGCGTTGGACGCCAAACTTTGTCTCACCAAAGACAAGTACCTTGTCGTAGTCTTCGCCTTTTAGCATATCTGTCAATAGTTCAAGCTTGTGTGCTTTGTCCCGCGCTTCGATGACAGTCTGCTCGACATGTTCGCTCGTTTCAGCCGTTCGCACAGATACAGTCACAGGGTCTTTGAGGAATGTGTTTACCAATACCTGGATCTCAGGAGTAATTGTCGCGCTGAAGAATAACGTCTGACGCTCAACTGGCATGCCATTTACGATTGCACGTATATCAGGTAAGAAGCCCATATCAAGCATACGATCAGCTTCATCGAGTACCAATGTCGTCATGCGATCAAGCGGGATCAAACGACGGTTAATAAGGTCTTTCAATCGACCTGGAGTACCAATGATGAATTGTGGACGACGCTTCAGGTCACGCATTTGACGGTCGACACTAATACCACCGACAATTAAGGCAGAATACAGGTTGAGTCCGTGTGCAAATTCGCGGAACTGTTCGTCGATTTGCTGCGCAAGTTCACGGGTTGGAGCAATAATTAATACCGTCGGCGAAGTTTTCGTACCAGTTTCGCGCTCAATAATTGGCAGCAAGAAAGCCGCTGTTTTACCTGTACCGGTGTTAGCAAGTCCAATCAGATCTTTGCCCTCTAAAATAGAAGGAATCGATTGATCCTGAATTGCACTTGGGATCTCATATCCTTTTTTCGTGATGTTGTCGTGTAGTTGTTTATTAAACGCAAAGTCAGCAAATGTGTGCTTAGATTCGTACACTACTTCATCAGCTTTCAAGATTGCTTTGTTAATAAACTTACTTGGGTGGATATATTTCTTTGCAGGTCCTTTTGAGCCGCCGCGACGACCACCAAAAGATGCCGTGCGACCACCGCCTGGACGAGAGTTGTTAGAGCCGCCGAAGCGACGTTGTTGATATGCCATATAAAATAGCCTTTCTGTTAGTTGATTGCTGTTTTGCAGTCTTATCGCTTACAGGTGTAAGTGTGAGAGAACAGCGAGATTATATTCCGTAAAGAAGAGGCTCGACATTCATCGAATGCAATAACTTCATAATAGCACACTCTTTATACTTTTGCAAGTACCTTAAGCATTTTCCGACATCGCTTGACGTCGCATCTCTCGATGATGTTTGGTAGTAAATATGATAATTAAGCTAACCAAGATAATCACGACGACGACAATCAAACCTATCAGTATCGCTAGGGCGATCATCACCAACCCTTGAGCCTGATAAGACGACGATACATCCGTAGCGCTACCAACTTGTTGACTTGCGACATTCAACAGTGGTGTCGCAAGATAATTTGCCGGATATTCGGCCTGCACTCTCGTCAGATATTGTAAAGCGTCAGCGTAGTTGCCTTTAACGTAGGCCGTTAGTCCGTTCGCCCAATCTTCACTTATTCCGCCGGTTTTAAGCGTAATATTATTTTTCTTAATCAAAGCTTTGAGATCGGCAATATCGCGCACCTGACCGTCCCCGTAACACTTCAGGTCAGGACACTCTAATATGCCGTATGTATTCAGACCAATTTGTTCACCTGCATCGTTAAGTGCTGGTCCCCCGCTACTGCCCTGTCCAATAGGAACTGTTGTACCTATAATTTTGCGAGCGTTTTGTGCTGCGTCAAAGCGAATATCAGTCACCCTGCCTTGCGTAATGCTTGGTATAGCTTGCGTCAATTTGTCATCTACCCCGTCGACTGCCGATGGGAATCCAATTGCTGTAAGTTGATCGCCCACCTTCACGTTATCAATCGTCCCCAATGTAATATGCGGAAACGATCCAGATGCTTTCGACAAGGCTACGTCAGAAGTCGTGAACTCACCTGTCGTCAGTCCCGCGTCAGAGCTGACTTGATCGTAGTCGATATCTACTAGCTTGGCGTTTACAACCATATCAGTGTATTCCAGTGATAGCCTACTTGACGATGTAGCGATAACAATAGGCTGGTTTGAAAGTTGAACAGCATATTCCGTCGATGAGTTGGCTGCATTGATCTGATCGGCAGGGATGAGATCTGATGTCGCGTATAAAAGTGTCTTCGCATCGTCATCTTCAGCCAAAGAAGCCTCATATATTGTATTCGCATCAAATGCCGTCAATAGCCGCGACACAACCAGATAGTCAAGATATCGATCTATGTCTTTGATATCTGTCAATGATTGGACTAAGGCTTTTGCCGCCGTCGCACTGACGACATGCCCACTAGTCGCTATATAACCGTCGCTAGAAATGATCGAACCACTTCCCACCTTGCCCGAACAAGTGTCAGCAAAAT
>CAZDKN010000056.1:0-4552 GCA_964506065.1 uncultured Saccharimonas sp. (SeqCode)
CTTCTGTGCAGCTAATTTGCCGCCAGCTTTTGTTCCTGCCATATTATTTCTCCTTTTATATTAAAAGGTCTCCGCGCTATTACTAGTGCAGAAACCCTCATTTACCTCACACATGATATGTGTATGCTTGTATATTAGCATAGCATAGGCATTTTGTCAATATGTACATAAGCACTTTTTTATTATCATGCTACCATTGCACATATCCACGGGGTGCGATATGATTGTTTAGCACCTGTTTGAATCCAAAATTATGATTCATCCAATATAAAACGACCGTCTCTGCGAGAGCGGTCGTTTTAATTGCCTCGCCTACAAACTAATGAGCGGTTGTACTCCTAGAAGAACCTGTGCCACGATACCAAGTCCAATTATTATAAGCGGTAAGATGTACTGCATAAAGATACGTACCTTGCGACGCCTTAGTTTAGTAAACTTTACACCAACTTTCTCCATCCACCATTCATAAAACCTTTTGTCTTTACTGTCCGTAAACTGAGCATGGGATAGTGGACAGCCTTGAAGTACCTCGAGCATAATTAAGTGGGCAACAGCTAAAATTGCAAGAATTCTATAGTCAAGCCACACCCATGCAGAATATGCGAGAATTATTAGAACGAAGTGTACTGCTACAACAATTGTTTTCATCGCCTAGTTCATTTTACCACTAGCAGATAGTTGTTAGGATTTTGCCATTGCCCACAGTGCTTTCAGGTTACGCGAGAACTCTGAGTTTGTACTTGTCGCTAACTCGATCAACACCGATGGCAAACCAAGCTTTTCAGCTATCCAGTCATCATACGTTCCTGATATTTCATAGCTGAAGGCATTACTACTGTTCCCTGTTTGGTTTGAGTAGCCTGTTAGACTGGCATACGTTGCTGCCAGTGACGCTGAGTCGCCTGCTTGGTTGCCAATCGCGTAGCTTGCGCTACTGTGATAGGACATGGTCAGACGAGGTCTCAAAAGCGACGTAAGAGATGCTATTGCTTGCGTTTCGGGTTCAGACATTGGCGTAGGGCCTCCGCCGCCAGGTAACGGGGCGCCACTTGGCGTCGTCACGTCCGACTTCCAATCAGACACATCAAAGTTACGATTGAGATCAACATTTCGAGAATTGTTGCGTGTTTTCGCCGCAAAACCATCCGGATTTACTAGTGGCACGACAACAATTCTACGGTTAGCTGGCAGATTTTGAATATTGCGATCAAGCTCATTGACCCAAGCGTCCATCAAATACTTCGAGCTATATTCGTTACCATGTATTCCACCGGTGTATAGGACTGTTGTGGTACCACTACCAAAATAATATGCATTAATAGCACGACCTTGAGCGGAGTACCCTATAGTACTGATAACGTAACATATAGTGCGCCCCGTATACTTCCAAGCGGAGTTGCCTGCAATTTCGTAATTACTCTGCAAATCCTTAGTAATCGAGATTGTAAACGTGCCACAACGAGGTACGTTGGCTGTACTAATAAGCAACTGTTTGCCGCTCAGCCCAATAATGCTCGCTCCCCCGCTTACCGTAACGATTTTTGAGATATCCTGCTTGTCAGATAGTTGTTGGTCAAATGTCACAGCCACCTTCGCGCCTAAGGCTACACCGGTCGAGCCGACATTCACACTCGTCACCGCTGGACCTCCAGACGTCTTGAATTGCAGTGCATAAGGGTCCAGCAACGTGCTGTCGTCGGTCGCCTCAAAGACTTTGGCTGTCAGAATGAACTGCGACGAACGCTCAAGCTCCTGCGAAAAAGTTATAGCAATCTTTTTATCGTCAACAGTGGTCTGTATTGGTATGGCGGTGCGAGTTTCGCCGTCTATCTTTGCTAACTCAAAAACGGTTGTTTTCATGGGTTTGTCTGTTTCAAGCGAAACTGTTGTCGGTCGGTCATATACCGTAGCGTCCTGTCCTATCGACGAAGTCGTGATCGAAACTGGTGACAATGTTTTTACAGGCATAGTCTTGAGCGTTTCAGTCTTTTCATCTTTAAACGAACGCTTCACAGACAGAACATAATCACCACCTTGGCGTAATTGTAATGTTGGTATATCACATGTCAAGTGTGCATTTTCGGGTTTGCAGTCTGCTTCTGCTGTGTCGGTATGGATGCTATACGAGAACGTTTCGTCTGGCTCGCTCAGTTCTACTACAATCGGCTTTGTCGCTGCAATTGGTGACTCAAAGATATCGAATGACGCCTTTGGTGCTTCGGGAACACTTACTTTATAAGACACTCTCGCTAACCAACTTCCCAAAAATGAAATAGCGACAGGCTTATTATCATTTGACGGAAGTGTGTTCGCGCTTAGACATACAGAGGTAGAGATAATCGGGTACCCCCACAGATCTACACCACCGCTTGTCGTAATGGTGTAGTCGTCAGACCCACTTGCCCGAAAAAGTCGAGGCATAAAGACCAGCTGGCGCTGACAAGTCTCGCCACCATACGAATACTCAATGGTCTGTTCACGAAACGACACAATGTAAAGTGAGACCAGGAATAACACTACCCCCGCGATGATCAGATATGGATTAGGGATTTTGTTTATTTTCTGGTGCCAGGCGCGAAGCACCTTCGTAAAATACATACATAACCATTTTAACATTTTAGGTAGTCCAGTGCCGAAATCAAAGAAAAAAGACTATCCCTACAAAAAGGAGCTGTTTTGAACTATATACTCCTTTTAGTTAGCCTTGTCGGTAATGTAGACCTTCAGTAGTGCCTCTTTAGGATCAACACCCTCTTTAAACTCAGCGCCATAGCCATCGGTTGCTTTGAGCATATCGGATCGGTAGACCAAAATAGCTGGAAACAAAGATTTTTCAACGTCTGGTGCATCAAAACTACTATACATACCTACCTGAAGAGCGTACGTATGCATATGCTTTAGTCTCAGATTATCGCTTGCACGAGTTCCGTGTTCATACCCTACGACATTAAAATCACCTGTTTTCTCAACCCCCTGCGCTGCAACCGTGGTTGCGTCGTGTACGAGTCCATCATATCCAGAGGAGTAAACGTCGCCATTGATTGATGTCGCTACACCTCTTAGCGCAATGGGCACATCAGGATACTCTTGGTCAATACGAGCCAAGAGCCCGTCAATGACGAACCGAGTGTAGACACCATGCTGATTGTTATGTGTATCGCTCTCGAATCCTTCACGATCTGTTGGAAAGTATTCGACCTTACCAGACGACTCCGTCTCTAACGCATCAATTAATCTAGGATCAGGAACAATGAACGTATGACCTGACGCGGATCTTAGTTCACCGTTCTCAATAGCATCCGTTCTTTTGTCTACTTTACTGCCGGCTGTATCTTCTGAAGGCTCTCTGTGGGTCATTGTGTGGTCCTTTTTATTTTTTATCAAAATGTCAACCAATTTATGAGCTAAGGAGTCCTTCAATGAGCGTTTGGACCTCACGCGGTACAGGGCCAGGCTTATTGATACGAAGGTTGCCGTTCTGCTCGTAGAAGAAATCTGCAGGTATTTTACCTTCGGCAATCGCCTGTTTGAGAGCGGGCTGAATGGCGATCCAACTTGCTTCGGCTTCCTGCGGTGACATTCCTAGTTCATCTTGAAGCTCGCTAATAATACCTCCTCCTGATTCGACTACCCAACCCGCAGTTTCCTGTGGTGCCTGTTCTACCGGAGGCTGCTCTGGCTCTTGGTCTGTTGGGTCAGTGTACGGGCCAACATCGGGTAAATCGTCAGGCAAGTCATACGCTGGTCCCGCCGCAACTGGTCCATTTTGATCTGGTGCTTGTGACGCCGAAGTTGACGCTGGCAACATACCCACAGCAAGCGCAAGTGCAGCAGCTGCTGCTAACGCCCTTAAGAACCGGCGTTTTTTCTGCTCTTGTTCAGGAGCTCTTTGTGCTTCGATCGTTGCGGACGGCGTTAAATCTGCCGTATTTGTAGCTGCGACAGGCAGGCTCTCGGGCACTACGATTACTGGTGCAAGAAGCGCATCTTGAACCAACTTAAGATCAATGTAAGATCCATTCGGCAACTCTACCATACCTTCCTTACCAAGGAACTTGCCACCGCCACCTATCTTTTCACCCGCTGACTGAACTGTCACTCTGCGGTCATGGCCATAGCCACCCGGCAGGTCTTCAATCTGGAGTGAGGTACCTGTCTGTGCAGCATCGATAGCTCGGTTGATGTCGTCAGGGCTATAATCTCCCTGCTCAAGCACTTCACGAGCTTCGCCACTATGCACATATGTTGTTCCCATGCTATCAGCGTCGGTCTTTTTAACAAAAACACCGCCGGTTCTGCGATCTTCGACTGACATCACACGTCCATGGTCCACTGCGGACATGGGTGTTAAATCAATGTGACTGACGTCCTCTAGGGAGGGTTTATGAGATAGTGTGGCGGTTTCATTTTCGGGCATATGTTTGTACTTTTTGTCTTTAATTAGTGTTTGGAGTTAATATATCATATGTTAGCAAAAAAAGCAATAGCGGAAACGGTTTTACCTGATGTATAGCCACGGGCAACAATATAAAAAGAGCCCTGTTCGGACTCT
>CAZDKN010000057.1:0-4352 GCA_964506065.1 uncultured Saccharimonas sp. (SeqCode)
CTCAGGTTCGTTTGCCATCTGGCGAAGTTCGTCGTTTCCGTCTGGAAGCAACTGCAGCTATTGGTGTCGTTGGTAACGTTCAACACCAAAACATCAAGATCGGTTCAGCTGGACGAAACCGTCGTAAGGGAATTCGACCTGGTGTTCGTGGAGTTGTTATGAATGCAGCAGATCACCCGCATGGTGGTGGTGACGGTGGACGTCACGGTACTGGTAAGGCGCCTCGAACTCCATGGGGTCAATTGACACTTGGTTATCGAACGCGCCGACGTAAAGATATCGGTAAGTTGATTATTAAGACGCGTCACGACGCGAAGAGGAAGAAATAACATGAGTCGTTCACTTAAAAAAGGACCATTTGTTGACTTCAAACTCGCTAAGAAAGTGGCGGCTTTGACATCAGATGACCGTACTATCATCAAAACTTGGGCTCGTGCTAGCACGATTAGCCCAGAAATGGTCGGTCGCACGATTGCTGTTCACAACGGCAAAGTACACGTACCAGTATTGGTATCTGAAAACATGGTTGGACACAAACTGGGTGAATTTAGCCCGACTCGTAAGTTCCGCAAACACGGTGGAAAGGACAAGAAGTAATGGCTGATACTACTACAATTCATTCGTACACCAAAGGTGTTGACCAAACTCCTCGCAAGGTTTCGCTGGTTGCAAGCCTCGTTCGTCGCCGCTCGGTTGCCGACGCTCTTGTTATTTTGTCTCATACTCCAAAGCGTGCTGCTCTTCCTGTCATTAAAGCTATCGAAAGCGCGAAATCAAACGCAGTAAACACCCACGGACTTGACGGTAAAACATTAGTCATCTCAACACTTTCTGTTACTGCTGGCACTCGTTTGAAACGATTCAAGCCTGCAAGCCGTGGACGCGCATTACCGTTCCAGAAGAAATCTGCAAATATCCTGGTTGAAGTAACTGGTACATTAAAGCCAAAGAAAAAACCAGTGACCGCTAAAGCCGAAACAGCAGAAAGCAAGGAGAAATAACATGGGACAAAAAGTAAACCCAATTAGCTTCCGTCTGCAAGTTCACAAGAACTGGGAATCTCGTTGGTTCGCGTCAAAACGTGATTTTGCGAAGTGGCTCAAGGAAGATATTCGTGTTCGCGAGCTGATCGAAAAACGATTTGAAAGTCGTCCAACAATCGCAAGGATCGAAATTGAACGATCAGCTAACTTGATCACGATTACTATCCACACCGCAAAAGCTGGTGTTGTGATTGGTCGTGGCGGTGCAGGAGTTACGGAACTCAAGACTGCGATTGAAAAGATCACAAGCCTTCCTGTTCGCTTGAACATCGAAGAAGTCAAACGACCTGAACTGTCAGCTAAGCTTGTTGCCGAAAATATTGCTCGCCAGCTTGAACGCCGCGGTAACTTCCGTCGTGCGATGAAGATGGCTGCACAGAACACTATTAACGCTGGCGCCAAAGGTGTTCGTATCCAGGTAGCAGGACGTTTGAATAACGCTGAAATGGCTCGCAAAGAGAAGATTATCGAAGGATCTGTACCACTTCACACGCTTCGTGCTGACGTTGATTTCCACACAGCCCGTGCTAACGCACCAGGAGTCGGAATCATTGGTGTAAAAGTATGGGTTTACAAAGGTGAAAGGGTTTAACGGCTATGTTACTACCAAGAAAAACCAAATATAGGAAAGTCCGTAAGGGCAAAAACGCTGGTATCGCATCTCGCGGTCACTACATCGCTTTTGGCGACTTCGGGCTACAGTCTCAAGGTAATAACGACATTACTTCACGTCAGATTGAGTCAGCTCGACAAGCAATGACCCGTCATATCAAACGTGGCGGTAAGATCTGGATCCGTATTTTCCCTCACATTCCGCGGACCCGCAAACCTCAAGACGTCAAGATGGGTAGCGGTAAAGGTAACCCTGAGTTCTTTGTCGCAAAGGTAAAGGCAGGAACTGTATTATTCGAAATGAAGGGTGTTGACGAATCAATTGCCCGCGAAGCAATGCGTCTTGCGTCACACAAATTACCTGTCAAGACCAAGTTCATCATGAGGGAGCAAGCATAATGGCTACTACTAAAAAGACAACCAAGATTGCTGCAAAAAAAGCAAATGAGATTAAAACTGTTGATCAATTGCGAGAAGATTTGGTCGCAAAGACAAACGACTTGCTACAAGCTCGACGCGGCAATGCCGCTGGTGAGCTCACCAATCCACGAATCATCACTGTTACACGTAAAGAAATCGCTCGGCTCAAGTTTGCTATACATGCAAACGAACTTGCTAGCGCTAAGGAGATTAAATAATGGCTAAGTCATTCACTGGTATCGTCACTTCGGACAAGGCAGACAAGACAATAACTGTCACTGTTACTAGTCGCGAAACTCACCCGCTATATGGCAAACAATACACTGTTAGCCGCAAATATGCAGCGCATGACGAAGAAAATGCCGCCAAACAAGGTGACAAGGTTGTTATTGTTGAATCTCGTCCTGTGTCAAAAAGCAAAGCATTCGTCCTAGACAAAATCGTTGAGAAATCACGCGGTTCTGTTGTTCTGAAAGAAGAAGTTACGACTGTCGAACCTGTCCAGAAAGAGAAAGAGGACTAATTATGATTCAGCAAGAAACACGTCTGAAAGTAACTGACAACTCTGGTGCTAAAGAAATTCTTTGCATCCGTGTTCTTGGTGGCACTCGCCGTCGCTACGCTCGCGTTGGTGACATCATTGTCGCTACAGTTAAAACAGCTAACCCAACAGGTGTTGTGAAGCGTAAATCCGTCGTTAAGGCAGTAGTCGTTCGTACTCGTGACCAAATCCAACGCAAAGACGGCAGTACGATCGCGTTTGACGATAACGCTGCAGTTGTAATTGGCGATGACAAAAACCCTAAAGGTACACGTGTCTTTGGCCCTGTGCCTCGCGAACTTCGTGACCTTGGTTATGCCAAGATCATCAGCTTAGCACCGGAGGTACTATAGTATGGCTACTGTAAAACGAATCCGAACTGGTGACACCGTGAAGCTTATTAGCGGTGCTAATAAAGGTGCAACTGGTAAGGTATTAAAAGTACTTGCTAAAAAGGGCACAATTCTTATTGAAGGCATTGGCAACAAACACCGCCATGTCAAACCAACTCAGCTCAATCCTCGTGGTGGGCACAAGGACATCCATGTCCCTACGCCTATTCACAAAGTTGCGTTAGTTGTTGATGAGAAGTCAAGCAAAACAAGCCGTGTGGGATTAATTAAGAACGCTGATGGTGGCACAACCCGTGTTGCTCGTCAGCTTAAAGATAAGGAGATTAAGTAATGGTTGCAACGATCACTACTACTGCCACTCCTCGCCTGAAAGCCTTGTACAAAGATACCTTTGTCAAGGAACTACAAGCCGAACTTGGTCTTGGGAACGTTCATGAAGTCCCAAAGCTAGAAAAAATTGTAGTCAGCGTTGGAACTGGTAAGAACAAAGACGACAAGCGCTATTACGAAGTTGTTCGTAATACACTTACTAAAATTACAGGCCAACACCCTGTTGATCGTATGGCTAAAAAGTCTATTGCAGGCTTTAAGGTTCGTGCAGGACTAAACCGTGTTGGTATTAGCGTAACACTACGTGGGGCTCGTATGTACGAATTCCTCGACCGCCTCGTAAACGTTGCTTTACCTCGTGTTCGTGATTTTCACGGTGTTAACGCGAAGGCTTTCGATAAAGCTGGGAACTACAGCCTTGGCATAGTTGAGCAGTCAATTTTCCCTGAGCTTACGTTTGAAGAAACACAAGTATTACACGGTTTGCAGGCTAATTTAGTGATCAGTGGCGGTAACCCAGTTTACAGTCGTGCGCTACTAGAAAAGTTTGGTATTCCGTTTGAAAAAGCAGGAGGTAAGCGATAATGGCTAAGAAATCTGCAGTCGCTCGAGACTTAAAACGCCAAAAGATGATCCAGAAATTTGCTGCGAAGCGTGCTGAGTTCAAGGAGTTAGGCGACCTAGAAGGATTGGCTTCGCTGCCACCTAACAGCTCACCGACTCGCTGGAAGAACCGCGACAGCTTGCATGGCCGTCCACGAGGATACATGCGTCGCTTCGGACTAAGTCGCATTAACTTCCGTGAAAAAGCATCCAAGGGCGAAATCCCTGGCATAACAAAGAGTAGTTGGTAGGAAAGGAAAACGAATATGTCATTACAATCAACTGACCCCATCGCTGACCTACTAACTCGCATTCGAAATGCAATTATGGTCGGCAAAAACGAAATCCGTGTACCATCATCAAAACTGAAGGTAACGGTCGCTAAAGAGCTTGTTAAAGCCAAATACTTGGCTGATGTCAAAATCGAAAGTGCAAAACCACGTGATATTT
>CAZDKN010000058.1:0-4267 GCA_964506065.1 uncultured Saccharimonas sp. (SeqCode)
GAAGTATTGGTTCAGCGGGGGTGACAACTGGTTGGTCGTCTGGCTTTTGGTGAAGTTTGTCAGGCATTGTTTGCCTCCAGGTAATCTTGCAGTATTATCGCGGCCGCTTGAGCGTCAATATCGCCTTTGCTGTAGGGACGCTTGTGTACGGCTAGTTGTTGCTCAGCTAGTACGCTGGTAAGTGACTCATCTTGGAATATGATGTTCGGAGCGAGATCTTTGAGTTTTGCGGCAAACTCCTCTACGTACGACGTTTGTGCAGTTGCTTCGCCTGATTGATTACGTGGATAGCCAACGACAATTGTGTCTGCCCGTTCGGTAACAACAATCTTGGCGATGGCTTCAATTTCGTCACCGTCAACTTCGATTGTCTCGAAGGGGACCGCAATGCGCACCGAGCTGTCGGCTACCGCGACACCAATACGCTTCTCTCCTACGTCTAGACAGATAAAGCTCTGACTACTCATCCTGCAACTTAAACTCGATAGTAATCTTGTCTAGATTGTTAGGTATGGTCGTTACCCAAAAGAACGAGTAGTTTACTTTAACATCGTCTACACCATCGATGTTACCGATGATTGACTGTGCCTCACCTGCCTTTTTACCCTTTACTTGCTCTTTGGTTGCATCTTCGTCAATCTTTGGACCGATTTTTCCTGTGCCAAGAATTTTAACTGTTGCCGTGTCGCCTGTCTTTACAAAGTTTGAAAGCTTAACGTCGTCGATGCCATCGTCGTAAATACGCTGATCTTTGTCATCGCCGAGTTGTTTGTTGATATTTTCTTTTAAATATAGCTGCAGATCGGCTTTGGCAATCGCCGTGATAGTGTATGTTACCGAACTTGTCAGCTTGGCCTTGCCTGTCGGTGCTTCGGCATTAAGTACAGGGGCTGATACAGAGGCACCGTAGTCGACCGTAAAGCTGTCGTCTATCACCACTTCACCGTTCGTGAACTGTTCGATGAGTTGCTTTTTGACGTCGTCAGTCTTTTGCTGTTTTAAAGTGTCTGTGGCTTTTTGGATATCGAGTTCTGAGACGACTTTGGCGTTTTTATCAGTACCACCGCTAGTAGCTTCAGAGAAGCTTGCCGAAATGCCGTCAGGTTCACCACTAAGGTTACCTGACGCGCCATTATAATTAGACCCTCCCACCGCTGCCGTAACGGTACCTGATTCAGAACCTTGTGTAGGACAACTGATATTGCCGCACGGGAAGGTAGCCCCTGGAACTGAGACGGCGCTGTCTACAATAAACACTAGACCACTTGCAGACTGTAGTTCAGTACCCGCAGGCACGGAACGACTAGATAATGAACTGTTAGAGAAGTTCACCGTACCCGTCGCTTTTTCGCCTACATTTCTCGTTCCTGTCGCATCAAACTCAACGCTCACGTCCTTTTTAAGTTGCTGTGCTGATGATTGGATCGTACCTTCGACAAGATTTGTTGGGGCAGTGCCTGAGGCAAGTGTCACTGTCTGACTAACATTAGCGTCAGTCGTCCTGGCGGTAATAACTACCGTTGCAGATGGCGCAAATATGTTTGCCCAGACAAGAAACAGGATAAATACTACACCGGCTGTTATGCCAAGAAAAAGCTTCTTTCGAAAAGAACTAAAGTTCGGAACTTTGACGCCATTGCGCTTTTTGACGGTCTTTTTAATCGCAACAGCGCCCATGCCCGTCGACACGTCAACGTCTTTGTCATCAATATCAAGCGTATCGATTGCGTCATCAACAGGGTCAGATTTGGGCTTGTCGGAAGTTTTCTCCAACTCGCCAACTGGAAGGCTTGACCCATCGATAATGTCTTCGTCGTCATCAACACTAAGCGCAGTGATCTCAGCCAGTTCGGGCTTGCTTTGTAGGTTTTTAGCAACAGGGATTCCGGCAGCAGCCGACAAGGCAATCAATGCCTGGTTGTTAGTTATTAGTACCAGGCGCTTATGACTCGTGTGCGCCATACGATCAAGCAAACGCAGGTTGACGGCACTCTGCAAGATACCTACGCGCTTTGGCGGAACCAACGCGATGATCTTTTCTTTGCTCGCTTTTATCTTGCCGATAATCGCGGTAACATCGTCTTCGACATCAATGTATATTACGTCTTTGTTCATTATATTCGCAGAATCCGATTGAGTTTTTCTTTGATGGTATCACCATCGCCACTACCTATTAGTGTATCATAGCCAACCCGTAGCAGCCCCATGGCGGTGATAAAGGTGTGGTCATTAACAGCCCCTGTTCCATCTGTAATTCCAATAACTTCTGATGGTTGGATGTAGTGTACAGTCGGCTTTTTGGTGAATGGTAGGTCTTTGTGCCATTCAGCCTTACCCAGAGCATCAACAAGCTTTTCTAGTGAGGCGCCACCACCACACAATAAGATACGGTTAGGCAGATGGTCGACTGAGTCAAATTCGCTCAGCGCCAATTCCACGCCTGCTACCCATACCTCGAGAGTTTTATCGATTGCAGCGTTTACGTCCTTGGCAACTGTTGGTTTGATGTGACTATGGCCAATGTTTACCTTTAGTTTTTCTGCGTCGCTGTAAGATAAGTTCATTTCACTAGCAATCGTGTTGGTAAAACTACGCCCACCGATGCCAAACATCTTGGTCCCTTCGACGCCACCATCATTGACGACAGCGATGTCTGTTGTTCCACCACCAACATCCGCTAGGATTGCTGTAAAATTGCTGTTCACATCACTACCAAGCATGGTGCGGCTGACCGCGAACGGTTCAGCCGCAACTGCTAATAGTTCAAGTGATAGCTCGTCAGCGACTCGCTCTAGGGCGCCTATGTGCACCATCGGCGCAAAGGCCGTGTAGATTTGAACGGCAACGTCCTTGCCTTGAAAGCCAATTGGATTACTGACTTTGTAGCCATCGATATGGATGCCCACTAAAGCGCTGTTAACCAGCTTTACTTCGACTTCGTCGTTGCCAGTTTCAAGAGCGATTTGCTTTTGGGCTTTACCCTGAGCACGTTCTTGAACCTTTTCGATAATAAATTCCATTTCGGCCGTATCAAGTGGTCGGTCGGGTTGGGGACGACGGTAGCGAATAGTGTTGGTGACACCTTTGACAAGCTCCCCTGCGATACCAATGACGACGCGTTTAGCCTGCAGGCCTGCTTGGTCTTCGGCTTCAGATAGAGCATCTTCACAGTTGCGAACAACACCTGCAATGTCTGCTATAGCACCAGAGTGCATATCGCTTAGTTCTTGGCGTGCACGGCCAACGCCAACAATGTTCAAGGTTTCACCGTCTAACTTGGCGATTAGGGCTTTGACAAATTCGGTACCAATGTCTAGGGCGACAATATAGTCATTGGCTGCATTGTTTTTTCGCCTGTCTCGTAATTTTTCAAATACCATAGGTATCTCCATTATATACTAAACGTGCTTATGCTCACAGCTTGGAACTAAGCCAAAATGGCTTTAATGCGACGAATGCCAGCGCTACTAGACTCTTCTTTGGTAATCTTGAACACCTTTCCGCCCTCGGCGAGATGTCCAGTGTGATCAACGTGTGGACCGCCACAGATTTCGAGTGACGCAATATGACCGTCTTCGCCCATTTGGTAGACTTTTACTTTGTCGCTATAACGTTCACCAAACGGACCGATTGCACCCATGTCGAGTGCTTCCTGAGTTGGGTAATCCTTGTACGTGACAGGCAAGTCTTCTTTGATCCAACCATTGACTAAATCTTCGGCTTTTTTGATCTGCTCGGGTGTCATTTTGGTGTCGAGGTTAAAGTCAAAACGCAGACGTTCTTCGGTAATATTACTTCCGTGCTGGCGAAGCTGATCGCCAAAGATCTCGCGCAGTGCAGATTGTAGCAAGTGCGTCGCCGTATGGTATTTTTTGTGAATATCTTTGTCGCCAGCCAACCCGCCCTTGAACGTGCCTTTGGCGGCTGTTTGTGAGCGCTCGCGTTGCTCTTTCATCTTGGCGTCAAATTCATCGCGCCAGTTTTCGGATAATCTAATGTCTTGTTTGAATGCCTCTTCGGTCGATAACTCGACGGGGAAACCGTACGTATCATATAACATGAAAAGTTCAGTACCGGTTAGACCTCCAGATTTGAACTTTTCTAACTCGCGAAGTCCTTTACGGAGAGTTTGACGGAACACTTTTTCTTCTTTAACTAACGTTGCAACTACTTCATCGCGCTGCGCTTTTACTTCTGGGTAGTCCTCCGCGTACATGTCTGCAATGACAGGAACAATTTCTTCAAAGAAATTCTGCTCGATACCTAG
>CAZDKN010000059.1:0-4192 GCA_964506065.1 uncultured Saccharimonas sp. (SeqCode)
GGTTGCGAAGTATGTCGATAACGAAGACACGTATATCTCTGTACTCGAAGCACTAAAGGCTGCCGCGTGGCAAGAAGGTGTTGGGCTTGAAACTGTTTGGATTGGCGCAGAAGAGGCAAAAGAGGAAGACTTTGCATCCGTCGATGCACTATTGGTGCCCGGTGGATTTGGATCGCGTGGAATCGAAGGTAAGATAGCTGCAGCTAGGTATGCGCTTGATCATAACGTGCCATACCTAGGACTATGTCTGGGGTTACAAGTTGCGGTAATCGCTAGCGCCCGCAAGGCAGGTCTACAGGATGCAAATAGTACTGAATTTGATGCCGACACACCGAACGATGTCGTGTATATTATGAACGGCCAAGAAGGTCAGCAATCGACTGGTGGGACGCTTCGTCTAGGTGACTACTCTGCAACACTAACTGAAGGTTCAAAAGTAGCCGAAACGTACGGTGATACGCAAATTGTTGAACGGCATCGACATCGTTACGAAGTGAATCAAAAGTTCATGGAAGCGATTGAACGTGGTGGCTTGAAGGTCACCGGAGCATCACCAGACGGTAGATTAGTAGAGTACATTGAAGCGCCTGGTAATCCGTACTTTGTTGCGACCCAGGCCCATCCAGAGTTTAAATCACGCCCGAATCGCGCACATCCATTGTTTGTTGGTTTAATCAAAGCAGCCAGCTCACGTAACTAATTTGCTATAATAGTTATATGAAATATATTTGGTGGATTGTTGGAGCAATCGTCCTTATTGGGTTACTCATACTGGTTGTCGTACTACGTCCAATGACACCTACGACCAGCATGGATAGTTCGGACAAAACAGATACATCAAATGCTACAGACCTGCCAATGACGACTGACCCCAGTGTTGATGAGCCTTCTGCCGTTCTAGCGAGCGGTAGATATGTTGACTACTCGGCCGAGCTTGTCGATGACAACGGATTCCAGACAACGATTTTGTTCTTCTATGCAGGGTGGTGCCCTGAGTGTCGAGGATATGACCAAGCGATTACTGCCGCAACTTTGCCTGACGGTCTGCAAATCTTGAAATTGAACTACGATGATGAACAGGATCTTCGCCAGAAGTATGGTGTGACGATTCAGTCTAGCTTTGTGCGCGTGAACACTGCTGGCGACAAGCAAAAACTTTGGAATGGGTATGGCCAAGAGAAATCGCTTGACGTGATCCTCGAGAATACCAAATGAGCTTATTGATCGTCGCGTTCCTAGCAGGTATGCTGACGATCTTGGCGCCGTGCGTCGTCTCTCTCATCCCGATTTTACTTGCTCGCACCTCTGATGGCAGCAAGTCACATAGTGCTACGCTCGTCATCGTAGGTTTAGGTATATCAATCATTGTATTTAGCATTCTGCTGAAATCGACAACGTTACTTTTGGGTGTACCATCTGCGACGTGGGCAATTATTAGCGGTGTTATTATCATACTGTTTGGTTTGGTGACGTTGCTCCCGCGGCTATGGGACTGGGTCGTGCTGAAGACAAGACTGCCGATTGTCGCGCAGCAAAACATGAGCAAAGCTTCGACCAAAAAAGGCATTTGGGGAGATTTGTTGCTAGGTGCTAGCCTTGGTCCTGTCTTTAGTGCATGTAGTCCAACGTACGCACTGATTGTTGCCAGTATCCTGCCTGTCGACCCACTACTTGGACTGGTGTACTTGATCGCGTTTGTTATTGGGTTGTCATTGATGCTTGCCTTGCTTGCCATCTTTGGTCGTGCGCTGGTCAAGAAGTTAGGGTGGGGGATTAATCCGAAAGGTGTATTTCGTAAAGTACTAGGTATAATTTTGTTGGTTATTGGTGTGATGATTGTCACTGGTCTCGACAAAGACCTGCTGACGCTACTAGTTGAAAGTGGTTGGTATGACTTCCAGATCGATCTTGAGTCTGGATTGATGTAAGCCAAACTATATTGCCTCTGTTATATCGGTAGATATAACAGGTCCTCGTTCGGTCTTAGATGATCTTGCTCATCTGTAGACCCTCACTTCGTCATGCTATAATCAATCGTAATGGACACAAAGATTTCTAATGCAGTACGTGAACTTTACGGTGACATTGCTGTTGACGTAAAAGTGACTCGACCAGATCCGCAGTTTGGCGATTACTCTACGAATGTTGCGATGCAGCTTGCGAAACAACTTGGTAAAAATCCACGAGAGGTCGCCGATCAGTTAACTGCAGAGTTACGTGAAAGCGATGACTTTAGTGATGTAAGTGTAGCAGGGCCTGGATTTATTAACATACGATTAGCAGATACAGTTTTGGTTAACGACCTACGCCAAATACTTGAACAAAACGATGCGTACGGTAAGCCAACGTTGTATCAAGACAAAGTTGTGGTAACAGAATATTCTGACCCAAATCCGTTCAAAGTACTGCATGCTGGACACTTGTATACCAGCGTGATTGGCGATGCTATTTCTAATCTCATTGAACATGCTGGCGGTACTGTTCATCGTGTTAATTTTGGTGGTGACGTTGGTATGCACGCCGCGAAGACGATGTGGGCAATCATAGGTCGGCTTGGTGGAGAAAACCCCGACGGGCTCAGTGAAATTCCTGAAACAGAAAGATCAGAGTGGATGGCAGCGGCGTATGTCGAAGGCACGAATGCTTACGAAGATAGCGAAGACCACAAGGCCCAAATTGTCGCACTGAATAAAAGAATATATCAACTGCATACCGACGACGATCATGATTCACAACTTGCACACATTTATTGGACATGTCGGACATGGAGCTATGATTACTTCAATGCATTTTATGATCGCATCGGTACGCATTTTGAAAAGTATTATCCCGAAAGTCAGACCGCACCAATCGGTCTAAAAACCGTGTTAGAGCAAAAAGAAAGAGGCGTGTACGTCGAGAGTCAAGGAGCGGTCGTCTTTGTAGGTGAGCCATACGATCTTCATACCCGCGTTTTTGTGAATAGTGAAGGTTTGCCAACATATGAAGCCAAAGACGTTGGTGTCAGCATCATGAAGTGGGACGATTACCACTTTGATGAGTCGATTATCATTACAGGCAACGACATTATTGAATACATGAAAGTGGTGATCAAAAGTATTGAACAGTTTGAACCAGAGCTCGCCAAACGTACGCGTCACTTTACGCACGGGAACGTGAAGTTGGCCGGCGGCGTCAAAATGAGTAGTCGTAAAGGTAACTTCCTGCGCGCAGTGGATGTACTTGATGTGGCGGCGGATGAGAACGAAAAACTACAAGGTAACCGCGATGATGAACCAATACTAGGTGCTGTAAAGTATGCATTTTTGAAAAACCGCGTTGGTCCAGACATCATCTTTGATCCAAAAGAGTCAGTGAGCATTGTCGGCAACAGTGGGCCGTACCTGCAATACGCACACGCTCGGGCTGTTTCGATTACTCACAAATCTGACGTGACCGTCAGCGACCTGTCACTTGTGACGTTTGATGATTATGAACGGTCGCTGCTTGTGAAAATGACCGAATACCCAGACGTGCTTGAAAACGCCGTTAGCGAACTTTCACCACACCTTGTATGTACATATCTTTACGAATTGGCACAAGTATTTAATCGCTTTTACGAAAAATCGCACGTTGTAGGAGATGAGCGCGAAGGTATTCGTATTCAACTGGTGAGTGCCTATGCAGGCATTTTGAAAAACGGACTAAGGCTTCTTGGTATACCTGCACCAGACAAGCTCTGACACTCGGCTAAAATGGTATAATAAAGGTAGTATTAGCAGGAGTATTTATGCCTACATCTAAAAAGCCAGTAACTCGTAAACCAAAAATTATTGCCAAAGTTCAGCAGGTAAAAGTTAACCCACGTGCTATTGCTGGTGTTAGCAAATCACAACTAGCTCAGTTTTTCGATTTTGTCCGAGAACAAGGTGTCGTCGGGCTCGCAGTTGGTCTTGCTATAGGAACAGCGGCTGGAGCCGCAGTAAAGCAGATTGTTGATGGCTTCATTAACCCAATAGTTGGCTTTTTGATTGGCGGGATAGACCTTAGCAAGTTGCAGTGGGTCGTCGTTGGACCAAGAGAAGACGGTACTGGCGGTTTGGCGTTTAGCTGGGGAGCGATTCTCTCGTCATTGATTACGCTTTTTGCGACAGCGTTCGTTATTTACTGGCTTGTCCGTATTGCAAAACTAGATCGACTTGATAAAAAGAAA
>CAZDKN010000060.1:0-4180 GCA_964506065.1 uncultured Saccharimonas sp. (SeqCode)
TAAAGAGCCATATGGTAGCTGCTCAACAGCTTTATACCGAGACGAGCAAACCTCTATCTGGTAACTTGAACTATTGTACGGATTTTTCTATCTGTTTGCAACTTCTTAGAACCCTGAACAAGACGTTGACCCACTGCTCCATCGACAACCATAACCTGATGATGAAGCCGAGGACGTATAAAGCGAAGTTTTACAGCGTGTCTGTACCTGGAAGCGAATACCGTAGCCACTACTCGGATTAATAGCGTAAAACGTGGTTGATGTTGTATACCCTGTCCACGCACCCCATGTGGTCGGTGAATTGTACTGGATGCGTGCGCGTTGCTCCCTGGTCGTTCCTGATGCGCAGGTCGAACTAGAAATGCTAGCCTGGGCATAATACCATGTGCCTGATGTCGGGGCGCCCTGGTAGGTTTTGGCCCATGTACCACTATTCCACGCCCTCGCTCCACCGGGGATACTTGCGGCAACGCTTGGCGAATCTGGAGCGCTGATGGTTGTAATACAGTTAACGACGTTTGATGATGGGCCTGTGCCAGATTCGTTGACTGCAAATACGCGGAAGTAGTATCGACTACCGGCCGACAGCCCCGTAACAACTTGCGTCGTTGTTGTAATATCTTGCGTCGTTGTTGGTGAAGTAAATGTGCTCGCGGCAGATCGATCAGTTGTATACGAATCAGCTCCTGAAACGCTCGACCATGTCAGCGTAATTTGTGATGGGGAATTTGTCGTACAAGCAAGCGTCGCACCACCCGAAGGTGCCTCAAGATCAGTCGTTGCACTCACAGTGTCAGATGCTGCACTAGTACCTGCGTCGTTCACACTGTAAGCTCGGAAGTAATATGTTGTGTTGTCTGTTAATCCGCTAGCTGTATAGGTTGCGTCAGTTATAGCTTCAACTATTGATGGACTACCAAACCCACTGTCTGTATCGAACTCTAGCGTATAGCTTGCCGCACCGTCAACTGCCTCCCAAGACACCGTAATCTGTGACGTAGAATCTGATGAAGCTACAATAACAGGCGCCTCTGATATGGTGAGTGGTGTGTGGTCGGTGCAATAACCTATGGCGGGTGGTGTGTGTCTAGTGACGTGATATACCATATCTCCAACGACGGCAGTGAGACAATAGTCAGGTGGCGTTTGGTCGTTATATGCGGTGTATATTAGCGTGGCGTCATCTTTAAACTTTATGCCCGTACCACCATTGAGCAGTGATAGAGCTCCCTCATCTTCGGGGTAAAGATCGCCGTTATCAACTGCGTAAGTACTCAGTTGGGTGTTGGCCTGTTTTAAGTCTGCTGTTAGCGTTGCTACTTCGGCCCGTTGTTGTATGCCGTTGTACGCCACAATTATAACGACTGCGAGAATAGCTATGATAACTGTCACTATCAGAAGTTCTACTACGGTAAATCCTGTTTGTTTCTTGCGATCGATCAATAGCACGTCCAGTTTTACGTAATTATCTTTTTCCAGTTTAACCCGAAGCGTAAGCTTTTCCAAGTCGACAGAGGTCGAAGGAAGCTACGCGTTCAATGAAGCGCCAAACAATTTTCTTTTCTTGTGCTGCCAAAACTCTGACTGTCGTGTCAAATATTTGCTATCCGCTGGGTCTGCCAAAAGCTTTTTTGTTGCTTCTTCGAGGTAGTATCCGCCAAAAGGACCCTTGATGAGTATGGCGTCGCCCTTTTTGACAAGCTTGTCTCGGATGTATATTCCAGCCTGAGTTGACGCGTCAAAGTAGAATAGTGTTTTATTCAATTTGAATCCTTTGGCGAGTGCAGCTGCGCCAAAATGTTCAATCGACAGATCACCTACGAGAACGATTACATCAATACCACCAAACTCATCGCCGACTTGTTTGTAACCTTCTTTTATATACTCCCCCAGTTCGTGCATGTTACCAAGTACAGCGATCCGACGAGATGCACTAACCTGTTTGAGTGTCTGCAAAGCGACAACACCAGCAACAGGACTAAAGTTTGCTGTATCGTCTATCAACATACTGTCGTGAATGCCTTTTAGTGGACGCATACGACTTGCGGCTGGCTCGACTGCGGCTATAGCTGCCTCTAAGCTTTTGGACGAGATGCCAAGTTTCTGCGCCATTAACAAGGCTCCGCTTATTTGACGTATTAACGCATCTGCAATAACGATTGTCGTTTGCGGTTTGTACTGTCTGCCCTCAACAGTAAATACTACTTTGCTACCACTCGCGGTCCGCGACTGAACGTCATACGATGCATCGTCTTTTGGTGTGCCATATGTGTATAGTGATACGTTTATCTTATCGAGATATTTTTTATTGACATCCACGCTGTTAACAACACCAAAGTCTTTACACGCGGCAAGGACTTTTGTCTCCTCACTCCCTACAATGTCAATTGTTTGCAAAAACTCCATGTGTTCAGGTGTTACTGCAGTTAAAATCGCATTATCGGGTCGGGCAAATGCTATAAGCTCGTCCATCTCTCCAGGCCTATCAATCCCGTATTCAAGCAGTAGTATTTCGTTGTGTCTAAAAAGGCGCCCGATCACCCTTAGTAATACGCCCAACCATGCTTGAGGAGTTGTGCGATTTGGCACTTTTTGTTCAAACACCGATAAGTACAATCCTATACCGCTGTTATAGCTGTCGTCCATGTACGACACCTTTTTTTCTGTGGCAAGGAATTTTGCGAGCATCAGTTTAGTGCTCGTTTTTCCAACACTGCCTGCAACGACAACGACGCGCGGACGATGAATTGCAATATAGAGCCGAGCAAGTCCACGGAATAATCCCGTCGCTACTCGTTGGACTGTTCCTCCTTCGGTGTGCGCCATTTACACAGCACCTGAGCGCTTGGCTATTTCAAGCACCTCTTTTGCGTCGAGCACTAATGGAGCGACTCTGTAGTTGTACTTTTCGATTGCAATTTGCAGTAGACGATCGACAAGTGCTGGGTAGTCAAGTCCCGAAACACCCCATAGTCGCGGGAACATGCTGATAGACGTAAACCCAGGCATGGTATTAATTTCATTGACGTAGACTTTGTTGTCAGCGTCAATAAAGAAGTCGACGCGTCCAAAGCCTTCACATTCAAGCACTTCACATACCGTCACGGCTGTACGTTTTACCTCCTCGGCAATTCCATCAGGCAAATCAGCAGGAGCGATAAGATCTACGTTATCGCTGTGAATATATTTGTTATCGTAAGAATAAAAGTCGCCTGGTTCTTTCTCGACTATCTCTCCAATCGCAGACGATTCTTGACTGCCAATATTTCCGATAACCGACACTTCGACTTCACGGCCAATCACTCCAGCCTGAAGAATCACCTTTGTATCATATTGATACGCTAGCTGCAAAGCAGCTGCAAATTCCTGGTCATTTGCTACCTTTGAGACGCCTACAGAGGATCCCGCATTCGAAGGCTTTACAAATAAAATATCAGTGCCGATTTGATTTACGGCTTCTTCAAAACTTGGTTGCGTACTATTCTTTCGAATGGTCATAAAGTTCGCCACATTGAGTCCTGCGTCTCTCATCAGCCGATACGCAACGTCTTTGTCCATACCAACTGCTGAACCTAGAACGTCAGCAGTCGTAAAAGGAACATCCATCATACGAAGCAATCCTTGCATTGTGCCGTCTTCTGCGTAATTTCCCAACACCGCGGGGAATATAACGTCACATTCAAACGCTATTTGACCGTCATGCTCTACATCGTAAAAGGCGTTGGAGTGTTGTGTTACTGCCAGCCTACCCGAGATTGCGTGGTCAGCAAGTTTGATTGATCCAACGTCTCCAGGGTTATCGATAAAGTGCTCGGTGTCATATTGTCGCCAAACACCTTCTTGTGATATGCCCACAACATAGACTTCGTATTTTTCGCGGTCTATTGCTTGAACAATGTTGTATGCCGATACTAGTGAGACCTCGTGTTCGGTCGAACGGGCGCCTGCAAGTACGACGACGCGCACTTTTTCGTGTTCATTCATATGTCATCTATTATACCTATATCGTCCAGATAAGCACAATATCGCCAGGTTTCTCCTATAATAGAGTTATGGAGAGAGTTCCGCTTGCCGAAAGAATGCGCCCACAAACGCTCACCCATGTTATTGGGCAGACACACCTGCTAGGCACAGGTGAGATTCTGCGTCAGATTGTAAAAAATAAAGAGCCTGTCAGCTT
>CAZDKN010000061.1:0-4169 GCA_964506065.1 uncultured Saccharimonas sp. (SeqCode)
TGTGTGATACGCAATACCAACTGCTTTTACCAACAAGGTGATAATGATCAGCATCAAATAAATAGCAGCCAGCAGCGGACTTACCAGAGACAACACAACAAGCAATATGAGCGCACCGTAGCTTAATATAGCGGGTAACATTTCAAAGAATCGATACTTGGGTGTGCGTTTACCGAGTGGTATTTCGAGATCAATCATAGATTGCTATATGGAACACACGTTGATATTTACGTATATGTTGATGACAGCATAGGCAGTCATCCAAGCAAGAACAATTGCTGCAATACCTAGCCATGCGAACATAATTGCCAGTGAGTGTCCTTTAGTGGTCAATAATTTTACAGCTAATATAATGTGCAACGTCGCTGCAAATAGACCAAATACACCAAATGAAAGCAAATAATACCACTGGTCACGGTACAAATGCGTCACGCCGAACGCTGAACAGTGCGAGACCAGTTGTAACTCGCTTGGGCGAACATTCAAACCGATATAAATAGCAAAGCTAATCGCGAGGACCACAAGGATACCTGACAACACTAACAAGTAGCGGTCAGCGATCAGAAGGGCAAAGGAGGTTTTAATAGTATTTTTCATTGCAATGTATATGGAGCCGCTGTCCGGATTTGAACCGGAGACCTACGCTTTACGAAAGCGCCGCTCTACCAACTGAGCTACAGCGGCACGCTAAGCGATCACTGGTTATTATACCACTCCAAGGTTCTAAAATAAACGCTCCCTCCCCTGTTGCCTCTCGGCGCGAAAACTGATAGAATACGTGAAGTTCACTCGAATATATGTGCTCGTAGTGAAGGGGTTATCACGCCTCCCTGTCACGGAGGAGATCGCCGGTTCAAATCCGGTCGAGCACGCCAAGACTTGATTTATTACCACTTTTGTGGTAATATTTTTTTATACAACAAATAACACAAAAAGAATGAAATAAATGAACACACTACGAGATATCCACCAAGCATACAAGACAGGCGCAAAAGGCGAACCGCTACATATAACGACTGATAAAAGTCCTTCTCGTATCAAGCGCCTCGCCCACAAAATGGGCTCCTCTTCTTTCTCTCGTCAGGAGAGAATGATCGCGGCCTACGAAACCGAGGCTCAAGAAAGAGTAGCCGCGGATTTTGCTGAGACACTTGCTCATGCTCAGGGACTCAACAAAGATATACTATTAGTCCTTGAAGCAGCTGCAGCTATACCGAGAAAAACCAACAAGCCGCCTTTAGAGGGCAACAGATGGCGAGAGGATCGTCGAGACAGCGGCTATGCACAAAAGCGAGATTTGATGCTTACGTCAGGATTTGAAGATGCCAAACATGGCCTACCTATAAGTGGTGGTCTGGGCAGTCTTGATATAGATAGTATTAAGTGGCAATCGGCTGATATGCTCACTGTTCCAGTTGACTACCTTTCAGTTTCGAGCCTTGCTCATAAGACTCCCGACGGACAACTAACTAGTGTAACGAGCTCGTTGCAGATTAACAACTTGGAATACGATCCAGAAAACCCTCACCCCGAGACCGGTAACAGATTCAAAGGAAGCATGAGTATTGATGTCGACGACTCAGGTCGCATTGTGAAGTTTGGTATGGCTCGTGCTGGTCAAACTGGCTACACGATGGAAGACCCCGCCCTTATGCAAATCGACCTGGGTAAGTTTTTACAAGGCGTACGTCAATCAGTAGAACAAGAAGTTGAGGCGCAATAATATGGTAGAGACAGAAGCAATTCAGACACCAGCTCCAGAACTAGAGCCTAGTCAAGAATATGGCGTTGGTGACGTCGTAAGATTAAAACACAGCCTTGATCCTGAAGCTACGTGGCTTTTGACAACGCCAATAAAAGATACACCTGATGGCCCTATGACAGGTGGAATTGAGATTGACAAAGATGGTATTGGTCTTGGGGTAGACGGTTCGATACTCATCGATGATATCAAAGAGAAAGTTGGCCCGCGCAAAACGCATGACGAAGTAAAGGCTATCTACGTTGATGCATTTGAAAATAAATTCGGCAAAACCATACCGCGCGAAGAGGTTATAGCTATGTTAGAAAGACAGATCGGTGCAGAATCGGCCGATAAGTAGTTACTTATAGCGCTCTGCTACAAAGTCCCAATTCACTACGTTCCACCATGCTTTGACGTAATCATCGCGTTTGTTTTTGTAGTCCAGATAATACGCGTGCTCCCAAACATCTAGGCCCAGCAAGGGCGCAGGTAATCCTTGCATCACAGGACTGTCTTGGTTCGCTGTCGTAATAATTTCCAAATCCGGCTGTAGCCACGTCCAGCCACTGCCAAACACTGCCAATGATTTGGTTGTAAATTCGTCAACGAAACCTTGGTAACTACCGTACTTTGCAGTAAGTGCCTCCGCCAGCTCACCTGATGGTTCTCCCCCACCGTTTGGCGCCATCCACTGCCAAAACAAGCTATGGTTGTAGTGTCCGCCACCGTGATTTTTTACCGCCTGACGAACTGCTTCGGGAACGTCTGCCAAGTTTGTAAGCAAATCCTCAACTGAACGTCCAGCTAGCTCTGGAACTGTCTCGACCGCCGCATTCAACTTATCGACATACGTCTGGTGATGTTTGCCGTGATGCAACGCCATAATATCTTTGCTGATATACGAGCCGAGGGCATCATAGTCGTATGGTAGGTTTGGTAGAGTAAACATGTGAGCTTCCTCCTTATATAATTTACGTATTATCTGGGATCGAGATGTACTGATTAATTTTGTTTGCCTTTTGCAAGCCGTCAATACGGTTGGTGAATTCATTGAGTGGGATCAATATGTACTCATAGCTCACCTGTGTCGTGTTACTGTCGAGCAGGCGCACGAAATAGTAGGCATCCCCAGATGATATTGTTGTTGATTTTATAACGCTTGAAATTTCACCCTTCTGTAGTTTGCTTGCAGCAGCTGCGAGACCGCCATCTTGGTTGGTTTTGGGTACCAGTCCAGGCGCACCGTAGAGTAGACTGCTGCCGTCCGCTTTGTTCACAGCCTCAACAATTGCCTGAAAGCTAGTCGGCGAGCTTTTTAGTTGGGTGGCGACTGATTCGCTTTGCTTCAGTGCGGTTGTGTCGATAGAAAAGGCTACTTTTTGGCGCAGCAACTCACCTCGGAGCACGTGACGATACTCGTCGGGGCTCCATCCCAAAATATCCAGAATTGATGCGTCATATGTACGTTGTGATATTTCACCGTCTGCCGACTGGCGCTGTGACTTCAGATATGCGTCAAGCTCTTCGTCAGTAACGTTCAGGTTCAATTCGCGAGCGAGCTTGGTGCCATACGCACCTTTGATTGCCGCTTGCATAGACTCTTCCTTGTGGTAGGCCACCTGACGCTTGCCGTCTTCGCTGTTTAAGTTAATTTGTCCTTGTTGCTGCAGGTTATGAATTGCACTTCGGTACCTCATCAGATAGTCCGAGTAGAGTACCGGCTGACCATCGACGCTCGCCACTGGTAATGGGATAACCCTCGTCACGTTGTAGACAAACGTAGAGGTGTTTTGTGCGTGGTATAGTTGCCACCAACCAACAACGCCCAATAAGATGATCGCTGCGATGCTGATGACAATAGCGTTAATGACAAGTCTGTGACGTGCGTACTGAATCGGATATTTGAACCGGCGACCACCCGCCAAGATACGCTCGCGATGTTCGGCAACTGTCTCGTTCGTGATGCGCGAAGAGGCTTCAGTGTCTTTTTTGCGGAACTTAGATAATAGCTTCTTCATGATCTCCTTGATTCTTGACGGCTTTGTTTACCGCATCTTGTAGCTTGTTGAATGTTTTGTCGGGATGTTCGACTTGATGAATGACAAGGTCGCCGACGAATGTCTGGATAACAATAGTCCCAAACTGGAAAACTTCACCAGTAAATCCTGGTATATTATAGCTTATGTTTTGAATCTTGGACAGGTGGAGCTCAATCACATCCTTGCCAAAGAAGCCTTTTTGGGTCACCTGTCGGATGCGCTGATCAGTGACAATATAAATCGTAAAGTACCATAGGATAAAGTGGTAAAAGAACAGTATCAACCCAATTATCAAGCCGCCGACAGGTAGCAAAAAGAGTTCAAGATTGCTCTGCCAGATAAGGGGCGGAATAGCAGTGATAACGAGAGGGATAAGCAGCAAATAG
>CAZDKN010000062.1:0-4144 GCA_964506065.1 uncultured Saccharimonas sp. (SeqCode)
CAATCAGTTATCCATCCTAACTCGCCTACGACAATTCAGACGAGTCTGGTTGAGTGGATTGTGGCTGTAACAGCCATGACAGCAGGCGCGATGCTGCTCATGTGGTTAGGTGAGTTGATGACCGAGCAAGGTATCGGTAACGGTATTAGCTTGATTATCTTTGCTGGAATCATCTCACAGTTGCCTTCTACACTTGCGTCGTTGGGTACACAACTTGTCGATACGTCTAACGGTTCGCTTAGTGTGTTTGGGTGGTTCACACTGCCTGTGAATCCAATGATGTTCTGGGTAGTGCTGGCTATATCGATTGTCTCGCTGACAGTGTTGTATCTGCTTGTCAAAATCAACGAGGCGCAGCGTGTTATCACTGTTAATTATGCGAAACGTGTACAGGGCAATAGTAGTTACGGTGGTATCAAGAGCATCTTGCCGGTGAAGTTAATCGCCGCTGGTGTGATTCCCGTCATCTTCGCTGTTGCGTTCTTGTCACTACCCGCGTTTATTGGTCAGGTTCTCAAGGCAACAGGAAATGATGGCTATACAGAACTCGCGAACAACCTTATTCTATGGTTCCAGGCACCAAACCCAGGTGAATTTACGGGTACAACACTAGAGGCATTTATTTATCCAGCCGCTTACTTTTTGCTCGTGATCCTGTTCACGTACTTTTACACCGGTATCGTCTTTAACTCAAACGAGATTTCCGAAAACTTGCAAAAGCTGGGTGGCTTTATCGAAGGTGTGCGTCCAGGCAAGAGCACAGAGGAGTATTTGCGCAGAACAGTCAATCGACTCATCTTGTTTGGCTCTCTGGTCTTGGGTCTCATCGCAGTCATGCCATTTGCAGGTGAGTATTTGCTATACAATGTCGCGGGTATTAGCGGGTTAAATCTAGCTATTGGTGGTACGGGACTACTGATTGTTGTATCAGTTGGTCTTGAGGCTTTACGTCAGATAAACAGTCGTGCGCTCATGGTGACGTACGACGACTACAAATAGCGGTAACATGTCGCTAGAAGTCGATTACAAGAAAGAGCGTCACCCCGGCAGATGGGTGGCGTTATTTGTGTTTATTGGCGTACTAGCGGCATCTGGCTGGTACGGCTATAAATGGTATACGACAGGTGCTTTGCCGCCAGTTCCATTGCCTATCGCTGCGGCCAATACAAGAGTAGACGAGTCGAGCGTGTCGCCAACATTAGTCCGAGATCATACTGTCGATGCTATGCATCCTCGTTATATCAATATCCCGTCACTCGACCTTGAGGATACACGAGTATATCCTGTTGGCCTGGACGCCAATAACCTGCTTGAAGCACCGACTAACATTCACGACGCTGGATGGTACAGTCAAAGCGGTCTCCCAGGTGATGGCGGTGTTGTGCTCATTCAAGCTCATAATGTTGGTGTTACCAAGAAAGGCGCCTTTTCGGGACTAAGCAGCCTCGACAAAGGCGATATGATCATGTTAGAGCGTGGGGACGGTGAGATTTTTGCATACTCTGTAGTCGAAAATCAACGTATGACAATCGAAGAGGTAAATGCAACAGGGATGGCAATGATGGGTGTATCCGCCGAAACTGGTAAAGAAGCACTGAACTTGATTACGTTTGACGGAGTGTGGGTACCGCGACTCGGTATGTTTGACCATCGAATTATGCTCCGCGCTGTGATAGTCGAAGACTAAAGAGACAGGTTGACAGGCGTAACGCGTGCGATATAATAGAATTATCAGAAAATAACGCGGGTTACAGACACGAGCGTTATATTTTACTTGAGATTAAGTGTTTACCTTTTATAAACTTTGGTGTATAATCTACTACTGTAACTTATGGCTAGTCTAAAGGAAGTAATTAAATTGCAAGGTAAGGTGGTGGAATCACTACCTAATACGCAGTTTAAGGTCGAACTTGAGAACGGTCATAGTATCATCGCTCACATTTCGGGCAAGATGCGCAAGCATTACATCCGTCTTGTGCCAGGTGATAAGGTTGAAGTTGAGTTGACCCCCTACGATCTTAGTAAGGGCAGAATCACCTTCCGCCTAAAAGATTAAATATAAGCAGTGGAGTAACAGATACGCTTATGAAGGTTCGTACCAGCGTCAAAAAAATTAGTCCAGATGACCAGCTAGTTCGCCGTAAAGGTATACTACGCATCATCAACAAGAAAAAACCTAAGAATAAGCAGAGGCAAGGTTAATTATGGCTCGAATTGCAGGTGTTACTATCCCAGCTGAAAAACAAGTTCAAGTTGCTTTGACGTACATTTATGGTATTGGTCCTCACCACGCGACAGAAATTTTGGCTGCTGCTGGTGTTGAGCCAACCACTCGTGTCAAAGACCTCACAGAAAACGAAGAACAACGACTACGTGAGACGATTGACGCTAACTACACCGTAGAGGGTGATTTACAACGTCTGGTTACTAACAACATTAAACGACTCAAGGACGTTGGAGCCTACCGTGGTCTTCGCCACAAAGCTGGTCTTCCTGTCAACGGTCAACGTACCCGTACAAACGCGCGCACCCGTAAGGGTAAAGGTGTTGCTGTGGGAGGAACACAAAAGAAAGCGGCGTCAAAGACGTAGAAAGGCAATAGACTTATGGCAGAAGATAAAACAACAAGCACCAAATCACCGTCGACACGTAAGAAGCAACGTCGATCTATTCCGTCTGGACAATTACATATTCAGGCTACATTCAACAACACAATTGTGACTTTTACTGACAAAAAAGGCAACGTCTTGACTTCATCAAGCGCGGGCGCTACTGGTTTTCGTGGTAGCAAAAAGGGTACAGCATATGCTGCACAGGTTGCCGCTGAGAAGGCTGCTGAAAGCGCCAAAGCACTTCACGGCATGAACGCCGTCGATGTGTTCGTAAAAGGTGTTGGTCTAGGACGCGACGCTGCGATCCGAGCTATGGGTAGCTTTGAAATTAGTGTTGATAGCATTCGAGACGTCACAAGTGTTCCTCATGGTGGCGTTCGACCACGAAAGGCACGAAGGGCTTAATTATGGCACGAGATACTTCACCTATTGTTAAACAAAGTCGTCGCGAAGGATATGCACTTCATCCCAAGGCGCACAAGATTATGGCTAAAAAAGCCGGCATTCCTGGCATGCACGCCAACGGTCGCCCAGGCAAGACAAGTCTATACCTGACGCAACTCCGTGAAAAGCAAAAAGTCCGTCGTACATACGGCCTACTTGAAAAGCAATTTGCACGTCTCATGGTTGAGGCAACTCGTCGCGAAGGGCTAGCTGGTGAAAACCTGCTACAGCTTCTTGAACTTCGCCTAGACAACGCCGTCTACCGTGCGGGCTTTGCCGTATCGCGCCGTGCCGCACGTCAGCTTGTTGGTCACGGACACTTCCTATTAAATGGTCGCCGTGTTGATATCCCTTCAATCCGTCTTAAACCTGGTGATGAAGTGACGCTTCGTCCAAAAAGCACAAAATCTGGCTACTTTAGCCAAATCGATGACGTTACAAAAAACACTTTCCAAGTTCCACTCAGCTGGTTAAAGAGTGATCAAAAGAAATTGACTATATCAGTAACAGGATTGCCGCTGCGTACCGAGGCAGAACCAGACATCAACGAACAGCTAATTGTAGAGTATTACTCTCGTTAATAATTAAAGGAGCTACCATAATGACAAAAGTAATTCACAACCCCGCACTCGCTAGTATTGACGAGACAAGCCCTACAAACGCTACATTCGTAATCGAACCACTGCACGCAGGTTACGGCAACACTCTAGGTAACAGCCTTCGTCGTGTGCTTCTTTCAAGTATTCGCGGTGGCGCTATTGTTGCCTTTCGTATCGAAGGTGCGAGTCACGAGTTCACCACTGTTAAAGGCGTCAAAGAAGATGTCGTTGACATCATGTTGAACCTAAAGAATGTCCGTATCAACATCCATACTGATGAACCAGTTGAACTACGCCTTGAGAAAAAGGGCGCTGGTGTTATTACCGCAGGTGACATCAAAACGACTGCTGATGTTGAAATCGTTAACCCAGAACAGGTCATTGCGACTATTGACGACCCAAAGAAGTCAGTTTTGTTTGATCTTGTTGTTGAATCAGGTCGTGGCTACAGAACTATTGAAGAATCAAGTGCCAGTCGTATTCACAGCG
>CAZDKN010000063.1:0-4136 GCA_964506065.1 uncultured Saccharimonas sp. (SeqCode)
CACACAAAAATTCGTATCAAAGCTCTGGACGAACACGGAAATGAGGTCCGTTTCAAAGCCGAAGGTTTTCTCGCGCGAGTCATCCAACACGAAGTCGATCATACCAACGGTATTGTCTTTATTGATCATATCCGCGACCAAAAGGACGCATTCTATAACCTCGACGAAAAAGGCGAACTTCAGCCACTTGATTATGACAAGCACATCAAAAATAACGAGATACTATGGTCGTAAGATCAACATCGATTGTATACTTTGGTAATGAACGTCTCGTCAGTGGACTAAAGACAATTGAGACCCCTATCTTAAATGGACTTATCGCGTCTGGCTATTCAATTGCAGCTGTTGTGGCGCATCACTCTGATAGTCAATCGCGTTCTCAGCGTGAGCTTGAAGTTGCCCGCAGCGCTCAAGCGCACAACATTCCCGCGCTTTTACCCGAAGACCTCCTGGAGATACGCGAGCAGTTGATAGAGACGAATGCTGAAGCTGCTGTGCTGGTCGCATACGGCAAGATCATCCCCCAAGTCATTATTGATATTTTTCCAAAGGGTATTATTAACGTACATCCGTCGCTGTTGCCAAAATACCGTGGTCCGACACCTATTGAGTCGGCAATAAAAAATGGCGATAACGAGACGGGGGTTTCAATCATGCAGCTTTCCGCCGCAATGGATGCAGGACCCGTGTACACACAAACCCCTATCAAACTATCAGGACACGAGACAAAGTTTGACCTATACGAACGTGTTGTTACCCAAGCGACTTCGCTCCTGCTAGACGTGCTACCCTCCATCTTAGACGGTTCGTTGCAGGCGACGCCCCAAAACGACGAACAAGCCACCTACTCTCACCTTCTCTCAAAAAGTGACAGCTTGCTTGATACGAACAAGTACTCTGCAGACCAAGCCGAACGGATAGTTCGCGCTCACCTAGGGTTTCCCAAGACAAAAATAACCATTCAGGGTCATACGCTGATAATAACCAGAGCACACGTTTCACCAAAGCAGAAAACAATCCTCGACATTGAATGCCAAGACGGTAACTTTCTTTCTATTGATGAGCTCATCGGTCCGAGTGGTAAAACCATGAGCGCCGAAGCATTTCTCAACGGCTACGCAGCAGTTTGATTATTGGTACCAAGAATTTTATCTTTACTACCGCTAATCTCTTTCTTCAGCTCTGCAAGTACTGCGGCAACAACATCACGGTAATCAGGACGGTTCACCTCAAGCCATTTTGTAGCAGTGTACTCAGCCCTGAGCCCCGGGTCGCTAACATCTAGTCCTGTTGCTTGTTGAATACGTCCGAAAGCCTGGTCGTTGTGATAATCGGGCACATGTTCGGCGAGCCATGCTGTAATGATATCGTCTTTGCGATCGATAATCGCTTCAAATTCCTCGAGCTGTGCGTCGCTCATACCCTCAGATAGCTTAGTACCTACACGAAGTTCAAGCTCGTCATAAATGTGCTGCAAGAATGCTTTCTTTTGTTCGTCTGGCATATCAGCCAAACCTACTTCTTCTAAAAACTTGTCGTCCAATTGAAACATTATGTGCTCCTTATCTTATCAGTCGCTAAGTTTATTGTACCATTAGCACAACCACGAAGCTATATTTACTTGAGAGTACGCTTCACGAGTTCTCGAGTAAAGAACTCCAGCTTGTCACCCTCTTCAAGCAGCAACTTTTTGTCAGTCTTGAGGCTGAGTCCACACATTTCACCTTCAAAAACTTCTTTTGCTTCTTGCTGTTGGCGCTGTACGCTTGTTACTTCAGCCTCTGCGATTTGCTCATCACCTCGAATAACGCGAGCAATCAAACCTTTAGTCAACTTGCCGCTCGTTACCTCGCCACCAGCAATAACTGTATCTTTCAACGTTCGGAATATACCTTTAATTGTGAGTTTACCAATCTCAGTTTCAACCACTTCAGGCTCAAGCATAGCTTCCATTGAGCTACGTGCATCATCTAGCAGTTCGTAAATAACTTTGTACAAACGTACTTGCACCTTATCACGTGCAGCAAGTTGTTTGACGGCAGGCGGCAGTGTCACATTAAATCCATAGATAATTGTTTTCGCATCAGCAGCTAAACGCACATCATTTTCTGAAATATTGCCGACACCACTCCCGATCACACGCAGGGTAATTTCGCCACCCGTATCAATCAAGCGCAAGCTATCAACCACTGATGTTAATGAACCCTGGACATCAGCTTTAACAATAACGTTCAAGTCCTGGGATTCGTGTTGTTGATTCATTTTTTTGAGCAAATCAGCGCCGGTTACGTTCGTACTGGCCGCGTTCTTCTCATTCTCAATTCGAGCAACCACGGCAGCATTGCGAGCCTCTTTTTCACTTTTGTAAGTGATGAAGGTATCGCCAAACTGCGGCAACTCTTTAAATCCTGTAATCGTTACTGGCGTTGACGGTCCCGCCTCTTTGAGCGTCTTGCCCGCAAAATCAAGCAGCGTACGAACCTTGCCATACGCAGTCCCCGCGACCAAAAAATGACCAGGGCGTAACATGCCTTGTTCAACAAGGAGTCCCACTACAGACCCACGGCCAACTTCCATATGCGATTCGATAACCAAGCCTTCGGCAGGAGTATCAATATCAGCCTTTAGTTCTTCAAGATCAGAAACAAGCAAAACCATATCAAGTAATTTATCGATACCTGCGCCTGTTTTAGCACTTACCTCAACCATCACCGTATCACCGCCCCATTCTTCTGGGTTTAGCCCATGTTCCGTAGCAAGTTGCGTTTTTACTAGTTGAGAATTAGCCGCTTCTTTGTCCATCTTGTTAATCGCGACGACAATTTTTGCGTTTGCAGTTTTTGCAAAACGAATTGCCTCAATCGTTTGTGGCTTTACACCGTCATCTGCTGCTACGACAATCACGACAACATCAGTCAGCGTTGCGCCGTGTTGACGAAGTGCAGCAAACGCCTCATGACCAGGTGTGTCGAGTAGCGTAATACTACGTCCGTTACGAGTCGTCTGGTAGGCACTAATGTGCTGTGTAATACCGCCTGCTTCACCGTCAACAACCTTTTGTTCCAAGATTGCATCTAGTAAGCTTGTCTTTCCGTGATCGACATGTCCCATAACGGCAACAATTGGAGGACGCGTCACTGCCTTGTCGGACAATTCGTGAACTTTACGTTCACTTACCGTAGCTGCTGCTTTTTTCTCAAGTTCGACATCAAGACCTAGCTCTTCTACGATAATCGTTGCTGTTTCAAAGTCGATGCGCTGATTGATGGTTGCTACGATGCCGTTCTTAAACAGTTCACCAATCAAACTTGTTACAGGCAAGTTAAGGGTTTCGGCAAGTTCGCCCACAGTAATTGATTCGGCAACGACAACTATTTTCTCTGCCATAATGTGGGCTCCTTCCTAGATTATTTTTTTGCTTTTGCGTTTAGGCTCAGTGAAATCTTTCGGCTATCTTTTTCGATATCAAGAACTGTAAATTCTTTACGTTCGTTTAGGGTAAAGACTTTTTCTGGGTCAGAGTCGTCACCACCACCAAGTTCACTAACATGCATTAGTGCTTCAACGGCTGGACTGATCTGAACGAACGCACCAAACGGTGTAATCCGCGTAACGGTACCTTCTACTTTGTCGCCAGGCTTAAATTGGTCGACTTCGCTCATCCAAGGATCCTCGGACAACTGCTTGATACTGAGGCTCAGGCGGTCTTTGTCGATTGCAATAATCTTGGCGTCGATGTTTTGTCCAACTTTTACGTAATCGCCAGGGTTGTTGACACGCTCCCAGCTAATTTCGCTGATATGGACCAAGCCCTCAATACCTTCGACGTTAACAAATACACCGTAGTCCACAACACCTGTGACAACTCCTTGTACGGTGTCACCAACTGCCAATTTCTCAAAACGTGCGGACAGACCATCTTTGATAGCTTCTTTTTCGCTAAAGATAAGCTTGTTTGCTTTGCGATCGCAATCAAGAATACGAACTTTTAGAGGTTTGCCAATAAGAACGTTTAGTCGCTGTAGAATTTCGTCTTTGTCGCTAGAACCGACACGTGGGTAATGTTCAGCAGACAGTTGTGATACGGGCAGGAACCCGCGTACACCATCGAACTCAACCAACAATCCACCGCGGTT
>CAZDKN010000064.1:0-1723 GCA_964506065.1 uncultured Saccharimonas sp. (SeqCode)
ATGTTACCTGCTGTGCCAAGAGAGTTCGTACAGTTCTCGACATTAAGTGATGACCCACAGTACAAAGCCTCGATAATAAAGTGTCCGATCAGGTACGTCAGAATAACGTACAGTACACCCGTCGCAGCACCGGTCAACAGAATCTGCCACCAAGAAAAAGACATGCTAATCGCTTGTGGGTATCGCTCTTCCTGGATTACTTCAGCCATTCTATCTCCCGTTAACTGGGTATAGTATATATGATTATTGCGTAGCGCGCAAAGGTCTTTTAAAACGCTTTTGTTTACCGCGTTCTAAATACCAAAGGGCACCTAGCAGCCCGATGATCACGCCAAAAATCACATCCATCGGTGTATGCACTAGTGCAAGTACGCGACCAATGCATATCAGAAGTACTAGTGTTGCCAGGATTATGCTCACTAACTTATGTCTTGTTTCAAACCATACGGCACACGTAATCGCGGTAACAAACAGGGCGTGATCGGATGGAAACCCAGGATTATCGAGAAACAAAGCACCCGCTTCTGCGCCCAGCAACTCAAATGGTCGTTCGAGTGACGGTTGATATATAGCCGCAGCAAATTTGGCAATCAAATATGCTGTCAGCCCTGCCATCAAGATCCGCGAATATGCTTCAAAGCGCTGTCCGCGCGGAATTTTGAACAGCAACATATACGCACCAATCAGCACGACAGGTATAACAGCACCATCGGCGATAATGCGGATAATCAGTTCAAACGTCATACGTATAGATTACCATAAGCACCAGTCTGGAACGAACCTCTTAGATTACATTTGCTAGCAGAGAAGGTTTGGAGTATAATTTGAACGTTCGTAAAAGTCCACTCTGCCGAGCAGACGTGGACTTTAAAAACGAGTAACGATTTTAGCAAGATTAACTACGATAAACGAGAATCACAACATGCATGTTCGAGACACAATATTAACGGTGAACATCGTTGAACCCGCGCTTGTTAGCGCCGTACACAAACACGCACAAGAGTTAGGTCGCGACTTAAAAGGTATCGTCCTCATTGATAGAACTTATGCCAAGGAAGCGCTCGAACGTGACTTCCCACGGGACAAAACCGGTCTTTTTACCGAGATATTGTGTGATTTTGATGACCAAGACGAATTACAGCGGATTCTTATGCCCTATACTGATCGACTCCTCGCTGTAACCTGCCGCTACGAAAACTCAATGCATAACTTCCGCAAACTCATTCCTTTTGTGCCCTATCTCCCATGTCCTTCAGAGTCCTCTCTGCTTTGGTCACTCGAAAAGCCTATGATGCGCGATCGACTAAGCAACTACAACCGAAGTCTTACTCCAAAATATCAATACATGGAAGAGACTGATGTGCCTCATGTCATGGAGCTTATCCAAGATTTCGATTTCCCTGTAATCGTAAAACCAAGTGAATTAGCAGAGTCTCTTTTGGTGACTCGTTGCGAGACCGAGGAAGACCTGAAGGTTTGTTTGGACGAAACTTTCAAGGTTATCGGTGACATCTACGAACGTGAGCACCGCGAGAACACACCTGGACTTTTGGTTGAAGAGTTTATGGAAGGCGCCATGTATTCGACCGACGCCTACGTCACCGACGAAGGCGAAATTTTTTGCCTTCCGCTTGTGGAAGTAGTCACTGCTCACTCTATTGGACTGCCTGGATTTTATAGTTACCGACACATTATCCCAGTTGGTTTACCGCCAGAGGAAGTC
>CAZDKN010000064.1:1733-4102 GCA_964506065.1 uncultured Saccharimonas sp. (SeqCode)
ATCCCGTGCTGCGATTAAAGCACTTAACCTGCGTGCTTCGTCAACACACATCGAGCTTTTCCGCACGCCGCAAGGCTGGAAGATTATCGAACTAGGCGCTCGTATCGGTGGATACCGAGGAGCGCTGTATCGCGAAGCCTACGGCGTCGATCACTTCTATAACGACTTAGCCATCCATATGGGCAAAAAGCCCGTTATGCCTGGCGAGCCAATCGCTCACGCTGCAGGGTTTAACATCTATGCTGAAGAAGAAGGTATTATCGAATCGATTACTGGTGTTGAGGAGTCTCAAAAGCTCGAAAGCGTTGTCTTTGTCGAAGCTCACGCTGAGCCAGGTGAAGAAGCACTGTTCGCCCAAAACGGTGGACGGTACGTCGTCGATGGTATCCTCAGCAACACAGACCCTGACCAGCTCGAACGCGACATGGCGAAAATCCGCGAACTAGTCAAAATTGAAGTCCGCACTAAAAAGCCAGTGTCATCACGCACTACACACTCTTCACGACAACTCCACCACTCCGCCCATTAGCTACGCGGCGTCAAGCAACTCGTAGTTGTTTAGCAGCGCAATAACCGCTTCTTTTTCGGTCACTTTTGCAATAGTCCCCAGCTCAGCACCACCTGCATCTGTCAACGTAAAATCAGATACAGCACGCTCGATATCATAATTGTATGACCGAGAACCCTCAACGGGTCTAGCGATACCAACAAGCGTTCCTTCGCGAAACACCTGCAACTGTGGGTCTGTTGTTGGATAGAATTCCCAGTATCCGTTCCAGGTTTCTGGGATATGCTCCACTACTCGCTCGACGGTTTTGGGATTGTCAAAATCACCGTGCGCGATTGCTTCTCGACCCGGTAACCACAATGCGGGCGAGCCGTTCTTGGTATTATGACGGAAGCCCACTTCTTGTAGTTTTTCCTCAAACCACGGTTCCACACTAAACTTACTCGTATCAACCACCATTTCGGTTGGTGGCAGGTTCTGCGTTAGAGCCCCCAGCATATAGCTGGCGACGTGCTGCTGACGAACATCAGGAGCGACGACAAGTTCTTTGACTGTCATCCGGCTTGCATAGTCACCGACTCGCTTGCGACGTCCGATAGCACCGCCGACCATCTCCATACCCTGTCGATCATCAAGTCGATGGTAAACATAAATAACTTCATGCTTATCACTGAACAACATTTCGTCCATTTCTTGAGATGTTATATCACTTAGGACACCCTCCTTTGGCTGTAGCTCACGACGAAGCGCGTTATATGGACCCTCGCTACCACTGAACTTAGTGGAGTGTTCCGCTCCCGTGTTATGTGTCCAAAAACTACCCTTTCCATCGGGCAGGTGTGGCTCAACTTCTAAAAGACGCATATCTTATCATTATACTACTTTTTTGTATAATAGTCAAATCTTCTCTTGACTGTTCTTTTCTCGTATAATGCTCCCTAGACCACATCCCCCGATAGAAAGCTGGTTGCACATGTGGATCAAATTCAATGACACGCTCGTCTTCGAGAGTGCTCACACGCCCAAGGCGCTGTCGTGGTCCGCCACGAAGCGTTCGTCGGACAACCTCAGCCGCATCATCACGATCAGCGTCCTTGTCGGTGTCCTCGCGGGCATCGGCGTGTTGATCAGCGGCGGCAATGCGCACGTCGTGACGGTACTCCTCTTCATTGCGGGGCTGGTAGTAATGTTCGCGTTCATGCGCTGGGAGAACAAGGAGCGGGACCTCCGAGGTCTGACCAAGAGTATTCTCAAGGGATTACAGCGAAAGTACTACGCTGTCCCTGGAGATTTTTCTTACCAGGTGATCCCGGAGGACCTCCGTGGTCAGGACGACGCGCGCCTACAAGGCTACTTCATGAGTCCTCTCGTCCAGCAGCTGGACGTAAGGATCAAGGAGAAGCCGAAGAGGTTGTCTGCAGTGGCGGTGCGTAATCACCGCAACGAGAAGTTCAACGTCATCTCGATGGCCGAGGACTTGCTGACTCCTGACCAGGTCGTCGCTCTCAGAGCCGAGGCAGAACTCGAGCTACGGGAGGGGCTCCACATAGTTGACATCCAACTACAAAGTGCTCAGCAGGAGCTCGAACACGTCAACGACGCCGAGAGCAAGGCAGCCGAACAGGGAGGATGAAGGTCACAGGGCTCGCGCCCGGATTCGTAAGAGACGTCAGTCTCCGGATCCGGGAGCGGCTCTGCTTCATTTTGATGGAGGGAGCAATTCAATATTCTTCTCATGGCTGGGATGGAGGGATTCGGTCACGTTCCGCGACCCCGAAACTTCGCGATTGGCAAACCAGTTGCCATCGGAAGGTTTCTCTCAAACAGTCACTGACTGTTTTCGCCCCCGAATGTGCACTCG
>CAZDKN010000065.1:0-4082 GCA_964506065.1 uncultured Saccharimonas sp. (SeqCode)
CGTCACGGTGAAGTTCGGACACGCCGTCAAGGCTGTGCACAAGCACATCAACGACCTGCGCGCGGCGACCCGTTCAGCAAACCGCGACGAGGTCACCCTCGGAGACCGTCAGCTCATGAACCTGCACGCCTAGCGCGTACTCTCCTGGGTCGTACCCGGGAACCTCGACACCCCCGAAAGGGTTGGCTGAACGGGTATCCCGGGAAGTCAACTGAGTCATCGAATGTATTTCGATGATTGAGTTGACTGAGGTACAAATAAATAACCACCCAAAAGGTGGTTATTTATACACATAAGGCTCTCAAACCTGTAGGTTTGCTCGCATAGAGCTCTCGCAGTTGACGTGTGTCGAACTGCTATTGATTATATATCGAGATCGTCTAGTTCTGCAAGCTCTTGACGGGTCTTTTTTGAGTAATCACTAGCGTTATCCACAGGTGTATCTGTAGAGTTGTTCACAGCGGTGGTCGTATCGTCACCCGGGTCATCAGAACCAGTGCTAGATTCATCTGCAGAAACGTCACCACCAGTCCGCGCCACGCCCGAATCATCCGACGAAATTGTGTAATTTTCACGTTCATCGTCATTATTGACTATTTTCAAATTATATCGAGCATCGTTCTTGGTACCTAGTGCACGCAAAAGTGTGCGCAGACTCTGAGCAGTTACGCCACGTTTACCAATCACCCGTCCCAGATCCTCGGGGTTTACGGTGAGTGAGAGCAGAACGCCCTTTTCGTCGATGATACGTTCTACTTGCACGTCGTCTGGGTGTCCAACGACTGATTTAACGATATATTCAATGAATTGCTGGTCGATTGTTGACATATTACCCTCCATGTCCTGCGGTCACACTAACTACTATCGTAATTCTATTGTAGCACAAGCGTTTTTCAGCAATACATCCTCCTTCTAACCTTAACTTTAGCTGAGCAAGGGATTATCCCTCGTTCAGCTAAATTTAAGGATTTTGTTTTCGAGAGCGTGTAACGACGAAAACATAGCCTAGCAAAAACGCCCTCGCGGGCGTTCTTTATGGTGTACCGATGAGATTATTCTTTGACTTCTTCGGCGTTAGCTTCAGGAGCAGCTTCTTCGACGGTTTCTACTTCAGGAGTTGCTTCGGCAGGAACTGCTGATTCTGCTGGTTCGTCAGCGACCTCCTCAGCAACTTCTTCAGCCGCCTCAACCTTTGGTTGGTTCTTGCGGAGCTTTTCAGCGTTTCGAGTTGCCTTCGTCTTGTTCGTCGCTTTCACGACCCAGTTAGGAAGTTTAACGCCAGCATCAGCTAGAAGTTTGACGACACGTGGGGTTGGCTGAGCACCGTTATCGAGATACTTTTGCGCCAATTCAACCTGTACGTTTGCGTCTTTGGTGTGAGGGTTGTAGCTACCAACATAGGCAACAACACGGCCACTACTTGGGTGACGTTGTGCCTCTTGGACAGCGAGGCGGTAGGTTGCGTAGCCTTGACGGCCGACGCGTTGCAAGCGGATTGCTAGCATAAAATAAAATTTCCTTTTCTGATCTATTACACTAATTTTACGACTTGTTCAATTCTACACCGTTAGCACGTATCTGTCAATCTGTTTTCTCGCGCCCCACGTACGAGGCAAGCGCCGCTTGAGCAGCTGCCTGTTGAGCAACTTGTTTACTAGGACCACTCCCTTTGCCAAGGAGTTTATCGTTCACATAGACACCGAGTGTGAATACCTTGTCGTGATCTGGTCCTACCTCTTCGATTACACGATATTGTGGCGTTTGATTATCGAACCGCTGCGACACTTCCTGTAGATGCGACTTCGCATCACGCCACGATCCATCCGCCAAGATTGCCTCGAGTTTGCTGGTGATGTGTTTGTGAATAAAGACAGCAGCGTCATCGTAGCCCCTTTCCAGATATATCGCACCGATTACCGCTTCAAACGCATTAGCCAGAATCTGTTGTCGTGCTCGATCACTCCCCTGCTTTTCGCCGCGGCTCATTCGTACCAACGGTTCGTACCCCAATTTGTCGCTCGCTGCCCCAATGCTTTCGGTGCGCACCAGTGCTGCACGCCAACTGGTCAGTATGCCCTCTGGCTCGCTATAGTTCTTGAACAAAAAGTCAGTTACCACTAGTTCCAGCACCGCGTCCCCCAGGAACTCTAACCGTTCGTTGTGTTCATTAACGCTTTTTTTGTGTTCGTTCACATAACTACGGTGGGTCAGTGCTGTGATCAGTAACTGGATATCACTAAACTCAAACCCCAGATGCTCACGGGCAAAATCTTGATATGGCGTCACTAGCATTCCAGTCATTACAAATTCTCCTGTCGAATACGCTTCATGCCTAGAAGCATTAATTTTCCTATATCCTCGTACTCAATTGCATCCAACGCATCGTGAAATTTGAACCACTTTATACCGTTCATCCACTCTTCTTTCTGAATCGCGTTTGTATCGCCCTTTGCACGAACCAAGTAAATCTGAGTTGTCATCAGCACAAGCTTGTCGACGCGTCGGTAACGAAAGTGAATTTTACCTAACCATCCCAGTACCTCGGTGTCGGTCAGCCCTGCTTCTTCGCCTATTTCACGTTTGGCAGCATCCTGTGCGCTTTCGCCTTCTTCGATGTGACCCTTTGGAATCGTCCAGCGATCCTTGGCGTCTTGGATTAACAGAATTTCAATTCCGCCTTCTTTGTCACGACGAAATACAATCCCGCCCGCAGTTGGCTCGCGGACTATTTCTTGGATTGAAGGCTTTTTGCGACTAAAATACTTCTTGAACTTATCAAACTGTGGTGCTGCCATTGGTTGTATCCTCTACAAGTGTCCGATACGCGGTACCGAGTACCCCGTTAATGAACTTGCTTGAGTTATCAGAACCAAACGCTTTGGCGAGTTCTACTGCCTCGTTGATCGCCACTTTTGGTGGTACGATCTTGGCTTGATGCAGTAGTTCGTACACTCCGATACGCAAAATATTGCGATCAATACGAGCTATCTGGTCAATGGGCCAATCCGGGGCAATTGGGGCAATCTTGTCATCCAGGTCTTTTTGGACCTTCAGGACGCCTTTGACCAGTTTGGTCACAAAGGTCTTGTCTTCGATTGCCGCCTCATAGCGATCTAGATTGCGCGTCAAGATTTCGTCAATATTGACAGTCGGATCTTCGGACTGCAGACGAAATTCATACTCGTACAACGATTGCAGTGCAACGATGCGACCGAGGTGACGGTTAGATGCCATAACGTTTTATTCTTTCTTTGATGTAAATGTTAAAGGTACCAAAGTACGGATGTACTTGGTTGACTAGGCAAGCTTTGCTGCTGCTTTGACTGTTTTGATTGCCAACGCTTTACCGGTCTCTTTACGAGTGGTGCGGGCTTTGACAGGTGACTTCGCGTTGACACGACGAGCTAGCTCTAGACGCAAATGACTGCGACGGAGGCCAGTTTTTCGTGGGCTACTCTGTTTCTTGGGTTGTCCCATGGAAAGTGCTCCTTTGTAGGTTATATGTTAAAACTTATCTGTAATTATACCTGATTAATCCCCTATACTCAAGTGCTTATGTTAAAATACTTGACATTTATTAGCGTTAGTGGTATGATGAAACTATGAAAGATTTCCCCACCTTAGACGATGAACAAGGACGCGCCGAGCATTTTGCTGGACGTAATGCACAGCCCGCTCGCAAGCCAGCTCGCACATTGCGCGGTGATATAGCGAACATTCGGGAAACTCTGGCTCGGGGTATTGAATACGCAAAAAACCATAAAGGTGAGACAGCTCTTTATAGTGGTCTTGGCGCTGTTGCACTTGGTGCAGCTATTGCTCTTTTCAATAGCGGCGGCGGCGGATCATCAGAACGAGAGGCATACGGACTCGATGAAGTTGAGGTTGACGGTACTATCGCGTCTGTTATCTTGACTGAGGGCGCTAACATACGTTTCGAACCGTATGTTAGCGACGAAACTCAGACGCCAACTTTGATTGAGACACTTGATGCGCCTGTTACAGTCAATGCCAACCACGACTTAAGGGTCCTGGACGATACCAACAACGGGAACTGGATTGGGATTCCTGTCGAGACAGTT